>CAYPUT010000090.1:0-12438 GCA_964413945.1 uncultured Spirochaetaceae bacterium | reverse complement strand
TGACGACGGGGATCGACCCGAAACGGTGCGTCTTTGGGGTAACCACGACGCTGCATCCGGGGTGGATCTGTCCGACGACTCGGGCTGTCTTGAGGCCGAGCCCCGTCGACAAGACGTCGTTGGAGGTGATCCCGCCCTTCGAAATGAGAAACCCGAGGGTCGCGGGAGCGCGCTGGATGACGCTCATCATAATCCGGGAGATCTCCTCCCCGAACGCCAGCCGCTCCTCGGGGGTGGCGAAGGTTCGCTCGGCTCGGCTGGTGTAGAGAACCGCATCCCGTCCGGCCTCGTGAGCCCCGGCGAGGCGCCGGGAAAGGTTCGCCTCCACCTCGCCGGAAGTGTCCGGCAGCGCCTCGACGTCGAGCTCGAGGGCCGCGACGGGGCGCCGGGAGATAATGCTCTCCAACTGCCGGGTCGACATCGGAACGTGGGATCCGACGACTACCAGTCCGGGACGGTTCTCCGGGACGTACCGGGCCATCTGTTCGGCGGCGATCGGCTGGGGCGGGAGGTCCGCCAGAGAGGTCAACAGGCTCGCGGCGCTCCGGAAGAGAAAGCGCTTGCCTTCCCCGGCCGCCTGGAGCACGAGACGGGCGAAACGGTCCATCTCTCCTTGGGTCTCGGCATCCACCGTGCAACAGACGTTTCCGCTCAAGCCCCGGAGGAGGTCGAGCATCTCGCCGTCGGAGAGGGTGGTCGGAAAACGGATGACGTCCCGGGCCCGGATCCGCCCGGCGGTCTTTTCTTCGACGTAGTCGGGCATGTAGGCCGTCGAATAGCCGAAGACCGAATCCTTCGCAAACTCCGTCTCGTGGGCCGGGGTCGCAACCCCGTCCCGAACTACGTAATGGGTTCCCTCTTTGGTAACGCGGCCCCCTTCGAAGAAGGCCGGCGTCATAAAATGCGCGTCGAAGGGGCCGAGCTCCTCGGCGAGGACATCCGTCTCGACGGGGTAGTGCCCCCGGAGGGTCGAATCCGACCGGCTTACGACAAGCCAGGGGCGGCCGTAGTCGGCGAGCGGTTTCGAGAGGTTCTTGCAGACCTCCCTCGTTATCTGTGCGGCACGATCCGGAGAAACGCTCCGGGTGTTGGTAAGGACGAAGAACAGCGGCGAATCATCCTGCAGGGCGTACCGGAGGGTGTCCGGGTCCCACTGAGTCAGAAGCAGGCAGCTGTGGACCGTCTGCGAACCGGTAGGGTCGTCGTCGAGTACGATGATTTTTGGGTGCATGGTGTCCCCCCTTGTTTACTCCGCCGCCTCGTAGCCGAGTCGCGCGGAAAGCACCGCCGCCGTTTCGGTAAGGCGCTGCGAAACCGCGTCCACCCGCTCGCCGTTCATCCGGCTCACCGGGCCGGAGATGCTTACGCTGCAGACGACCTTTCCAGTGTAGTCGCGAATCGGCGCCGCGACGCAGCGAACCCCCTCTTCGCACTCCTCGTCGTCGAGGGCAAACCCCTTCGCCATGATGCGCGAAAGCTCCGCGGTCAGGTCGTCGAGGGACCGGATGGTGTTGGCCGTTAACGCCGGAAGCCCCGTCTCGGCTGCGAGCTCCGAAAGCTCCGCCGGCGAATAGTTTAGGAGCAGCGACTTTCCGACCCCGGTGCTATGCAGGGGGGCTCGTTTTCCGATCCGCTGCAAGGTCCGGAGCATGCTTCCCGGGCCCTCGACCACATCCACGTAGACCACCTCCCGGGACTCCTCGACGGCGAGGCAGGAGGACTCGCCGATCTCTCGTGTGAGCTCCTCCAGGGCGGGATGGATAATGTCCCGTATTCCGTAGCTCGTTCGGATCTGCTCGGCGATTCCGCAGAGCTTGAAGGTGAGGGAGTAGCGTTGATTCTCGGTATTCTGGGTGATGTAGCCCATCTGCATCAGCGTGTTGAGGAACCGCAAGGTGGTGCTTGCCGGTAACTCGGCGAAATGGGAGACATCCTGGAGGCGCATCGGCCCCCGGGTCTCCGCCATCCGCTCGATGATACGCATGACCTTCTCTACCGACTGGTTTCGCTTGACTGCTTTCGGCGCAAGGGTACTCACGGAAGGAACCTTAGCCTCCGAAGCCCGGAGTATCAAGGGGTTTCTCTTAGTGAAACCGACTTTTTCTCGAAGGCGAATCTATGCCTCCCCGACCTTCTCCGAGAGGGCGACTATCGACTCGTAGGGGAAGAATCCGGTGGCGTGGCCGTCGCTCCACTGTACGTAGAGGGCGTAGTTCCCGAGGGGTTTGACCTCTTTGGCGTGGATGTCCTCCGGGACATCGTCGTAGCCGATCCGGCGCTCCCCGGTAAACTCGTCGACGCAGACCGCGCACTGGCAGTTGCCCCGAAGGGTTCGGTTGTCTACCCGGAAGACGCCCCGGCCGGGGATTCGCAGGGTAATCGCCGCCTCGTCGAAGGAGACCTCGGGCTTGAGGGCGCTCCAGGAAGCCTTGCCGAGGGAGTTGATCGTCGCGGTTGCAAGGGCCCGGAAGGGAGCCTCGACTTCGGCCCCCGGTTCAGTGGCCCCGGAGGCGATCGGGCCACCGTAGGCCGCCGGTTTTAGGGGGAGTTGCCCGATGATGGGGACCCCGAATCGCTCGGCGAGGCGCTCTGCGCTGCCCTTGCCGAATATCTCGTGGCGGGTGCCGCAGTTGGGGCAGTCGAAGTAGGCCATATTGTCCACCACGCCGAGGAGCGGGACGCTCACCTTGTCGAACATCAACACCGCCTTACCGACATCGGCGTAGGCGAGGGCCTGGGGCGTCGTGACGATGACCGCCCCGTCGACGTTGGCCGACTGGGTAAGGGTAAGCTGGATGTCCCCGGTTCCGGGAGGAAGGTCCAGAAAGAGGTAATCGAGGTCCCCCCACTGAATCTGGTGGAGAAACTGCTCGACGTACTGGGAGACCATCGGGCCCCGCATCACCGCCGGGGAATCGCCGAGCCAGAAGCCGAAGGACATCAACTTGAGCCTTCCCCGCTCCGCCGGGATAACCATCTCGTTCTCCCCGCCTCGAAGCTCCTCCTCGTGCATGTCGAAGAGGGTAGGGACCGAGGGCCCGAAAAGGTCGACATCGAGTAGGCCGACCTTGTATCCCCGCTCCGCGAGGTTCCAGGCGAGGCGGGCCGCGACGGTCGACTTGCCGACGCCCCCCTTCCCCGAGGCAACGGCGACGAGGTACTTTACCGCCTCGAGTCCCGTCGGCTTTTCCCGGTTGGTACGCCGGCGGCTCATCGGTGTCGTGTGTACCGTCACCTTGATGTCGTCGTCGAGGGCGCCGAGGCGCTCCTTGATATCCTGCTCGATTCGTCCCTTTGCCGACATATTCGGGGTAGTCAGCTCCACCTCGACGTACACAGACGGGGGAGACACCTCGAGACTCTTCACCAATCCCAGGGATACGATATCGCTTCCGGACTCTTCGTCCTCTATGTGTGCCAGCTCCGCAAGCACCCGGTCGTTGTTGATCATACTGCCCTCGCTTTCTACCTTAGAGAGTGCCAAGGCCGCGGCCGGATGGCAAGTGTCGGTTACCGTCGGTTACGGGCGTCGGGGGATTTGCGGCTACCCCGGGGCCGCAGCTATCACCTGGTACCCCACGTAGGAAGCGAAGAACAACAGAAACACCCATCCCTCCCAGCGGTCGAGGATCCGTCGTTTGCCGGTAAACATCGCCAGGAAGAGGAGGAGTATCGCCGCCAAAGCGACAAGCCCATCGGCCAGCGAGCGTCCCGGGGGAAGCACCACCGGATGGATGACCCCGGCGGCTCCAAGGACCAAGAAGACGTTGAAGATGTTGCTTCCGACGGCGTTTCCTAAGGCGATATCGGTCTGTCCCCGTCGAGCTGCAACTACCGATGTAAAGAGCTCCGGCAACGAGGTGCCCATCGCCACAACCGTTACCCCGACGATCCAGGTCGGCACCCCGAGCATAATAGCCAAAGAAACCGCTCCGTCGACGAATATCCGTGCCCCGAGGGTCAGAGCACCGATCCCGACGACGGTCGCAAGAAGCGAGACCCCGAGTCCCCGGGGCGGACCTCCGGATGGAACGGCGTCAGAGGGCGCCTGCGGGACGATGATATCCGGGACGGCGCCGGAGGATCGGATCGAATAGAGAACAAAGCCGCCGAAACAGACAAGCAGAACCACGGCCTCCCATCGGGCGAGGTAGTCTTCGGAAGCACCGAACAAGAGCGAGTCGGTAAGAAACAGCAGATAGAGAACCGCCGCCCCTACCGCGATTGGTATCTCCCGCCAGGCGGTACTGCGCTGCGCCGGAATCGGCGCGACCACCGCCGCGGCTCCGAGAATAACCAGGATGTTGAAGATATTACTGCCGACCACATTGGCTACCGCGATTTCCGGGTTTCCCGAGAGGGCGGCCACCAACGAGACAACCAGCTCCGGCGCCGAGGTTCCGAATGCGACGACCGTCAGGCCGACCACCAGCTCGGACACGCCGAACCGGCGCGCGAGGGCCGAAGAGCCGCCGACGAGCCATCCCGCGCCGAGAACGAGGAGCACTATTCCGCCTGCGATATAGAGCAACGCTACTACCATACCGATCCTTTTCCGGTGCAAGAGCAGCCGGCTGCGCGCCGCGCTTCTATTGATGCTTCGCCCAGAATACCAACTCCTGCCGGTCGGTGACAAATCCGGCGTCGTGAAACGCTCTCGCGAAGGGGGACCGCGCAGCTTCGCTACCGTTTATCCGCCGAACGATAAGCCGGGTAACCCGGCGAATTCGGCGGGTGGCCGGGACCGTCGTGGACTAAGCTTGTTCCGGGAACTCGAGGAGGGAGGTCGTAGCCGAGCCCTTCGATGTTCCGGCCGCAGGGCGAAATCGGGTCCATCGCGTTGAGCCGGAGGAGGCGCCGGGGGGCTTCGTTGCCGCCGACGGTATCGCTGCCGATCCGGCTGCTGCCATGCCGGGGCCACTCCGCCACGCGTTGGGCCACCTCCGGCCGAGCGAACTGAATTCCCGGAACCCCCTCGAAAAAGATTCCTCCGACGACCTCCCCCGAGAGCTCCATAATTCGCAGCGTCCGGAAGAGGCGGCCCCAGGAGAGCGCCGGGAGCTCCGGGGAGAGCATCTCTCGGAATACGATTCCGTAGCGGTGAGGCGGCGGGCGCTACCTCCACGTCTCGATCCCCGATTTCGAGGATCTTCCACGGCTTGTTCCCAAACACGAAGGTCTCCCCGATTTTCCGCTCCCGGACGAACTCTTCGTCGAGCTCGCCGAGGCGGACCGCCGTCCCCCGGACCTTGAGACCATAGTAGCCCCGGTCGGGAATAGTGCCACCGGAATGGTAGATAAGCCTGAGCGCTTCCTTCGGCGCGGCGACGGTGTCCTCCAGCCGGTCGACGTAAACTTGCCGCCGGAGCTCTCGAACCCTGGTGTCGGCGTGCTTCCCGCCGAGCATCGCCAAAACCATATCGAGCTGCCTCCGGGTGAGGTTGCGGTAGGGGTCGCACCGTTGGAGGAGGGCGAGAGGCTGCCCAGGCCGCCGGGGATGATCCCGACGGCGAAGGTGGATTAGAGCTCTCGGGAGACTGTCGCCGTCACCCGCTGGTCCATGGCTTCCTTGGCCGGCTCCCGGAACCGGGGAGAGGTAATCGTTGCTCCCGAGACGCCGTCGACTTCTTCAGGGTCTTTGGTCTCGACGAGGCGCGATTCGAGGGTTTCGTAGACCTCGGCCGGAGTAATCTCGTTAATCTCCGCGTAGCGCTCGGCGTATTCCCCGTCCTCATAGGTAATCTCGACGTGACCTCTCCACCCGCCACGCTCGTCCGGCTCGTCTTCCGCCGTGTAGGTGTCGTTCATCGGGAGGACAAGGTCTTCGGCATCTCCGGTCTCGGCTTTTGCTATCAATTCCGCGGCCAGCTCGTTGAACCACTAACTCGAGCTCGTCGCACCGGACACCGCTTCTACCGGGGCGGCATAGTCAGAACTGGTCTCGACGATCTCACCGTCCTCGACCTCGATTTCCAAGAATGGCTGCCAGCCGTGGCCGTCCACGTGGCTGTACGTGGCAAAATAGACGCCGTCCTCGTAGTCCGGTCCGCCTGCGGCGGCTTCGTCGCCGTTTCCACAGCCGGCGAGGGCTACCAGGATAAGCACAACAGTAAGTGCTGTCGTTATCGGTTTCGTGGGTCTGTCTTTCATGTTTCTGTCTTCTCTTACCCTTTGTTTAAGGCACCCCACCAGCTTTTAAAATAATTTCTTATCGATTTTCCCTAGGCCGACGGTCTGTCGGCAGACGGTCTGCCGGTAGATTGACCCTCCCTTCGATAGCTGGTAAGGGAATCTATGGAGCCACTCCCCGTTCCTCCCGGGCCGGTTGCCGACGAGGCGGCCTGCCGTTTACTCCTGAACGATCAAGAGCTTGTCACCGTCTGGTGCAGTCCGATAGATCTCGGAGATCTGGCCCTCGGTTACCTGATAAGCGCCCGGGGCTTGCTCGGGCCCGGGGACCTTGGCTCGATAGAAGTCGAGATGCCGGGTGAGGATCAAGAAGAGGGCGTTTGGGTAATCCGCGTGACGGCAGTTACCGAAGCTGCCTCCGCTACCGAGTCGACGGCCGGCACCGACGTCGAAAGCGGTTTTACGGTTACCCTGGGGCCCCTCCGGGAGGCGGCCCGCCGGATGATGGAGGGCGGCCCATTGCGAAACGCCACCGGAGGAATCCATAGCGCCGGCGCGCTCTTGCCCGACGGGCGGGTCATTCTCCGGGAAGACGTGAGCCGCCACTGCGCCTTGGACAAGGCCATCGGCGCGGCGTCCCGAGAGGCTCTTCTCCGGGAGGTCGTCTTGCTTTCGAGCGGCCGGGCGGCTCAAGAGATGGTGCAGAAGGCGGTCAACGTCGAGGCCCCGGTGTTTGCCACCCGGGGTATTCCCACGACGCCGGCCTACCGTTTGGCGCACCTCTCGGGACTGACGCTTATCGGGCAGGTCTTGTCGGCCCAGCCTATCGCATACACCGGCGCCCATCGCGTCCGCGGGTAGCAACTCCGATGGTAGTGACCCTTGCAGCGGTTCTCGGTAAGCTCTTCGGGCTGACGGTGCTCGGCTTCTTGCTGTTCCAAATCCGAATCTTGCGGGAACGGGTCTTGAACCCGCTCCTCTGGATTCTGATCAACGTGCTCCTGCCGCTCTACCTTATTCACCGTCTCGCCACGGGGTGGGAGGATGCGCTGCGATTCGGCTGGGAGTGGACCCTGGTCTTTTTCTTCGGCTGCTGGGGGGCCATCGCCATACAGTCGCTCATCGGTGCCTGGATCGTCTACCGCACCCGGTGGCTACCCACGGAGAATCCCCGGGAGGCGGTGGCGCTCTTTGGAGTCCATAACGCCGTCTTTATTCCCTTCCCCATTCTCGCGGTTCTCGCCCCGGACGAGATAAACGTCTTTCTCTTTTTCTACTTTTTCGCCTTTAGCCTGATGCTCTGGTCTTACCTGGTAAGCTTGATCGGCGGGCACGAGACTCTTCGCCTCAAGATTACCCCGCCCTTGATCGCCATGCTGGTGGGGATCTTCGCCGTCCTCCTCGGATGGCACCACGCCGTTCCGGACCGGGCGATGGACGTGGTTGGGACGGTTAGCCGGACGAGCATGGACATTATTTTGATTGTTCTCGGAGGAATTCTCGCGACGGTCCCCAAGGCGGACTTGGCGTACAAGCCGGAGTTCGGCCGTCTGGTTGTATTGCGGATGCTTGTCTTTCCGGCGATCGTCTTCTTCCTCGCCTGGCTTATCCCTTCGAGTGTCGGCCGGGAGTTCCAGTGGGGCTTGCGAATTACGCTGATAATCGAGGCGGCGGTTCCTCCGGCGACGAACGTTCTTCTGATCTCGAAGGCCTTCGGAACGGAGAAACAGGTGCACTACGCCGGGGGTGCGATTCTTACCACCTATCTCGCCTCGGTAGTTACGATTCCTCTATTCCTCACCGCCGCCATCCTGCTCTTCGGGGTCTAGCTCCGTTTCCGGTTCCTCTTCTTTCTCCACCAGGGTAAAAGACCTAACCTTGGCGCTCGGCGTTTCGGCCTTCTCGTCGCTGTACTCTTCGATTAGCGTTACCGTCTGGAAGGGAATCATGAGATGATCCGCCTTTCCGAAGGTGCGTCGGACCTCGTCCGCGGCGGGGTCGATAATAAGACCGTTCCCTTCGGGAAACACCAAATCCTTGATCGACACAAAATAGGGGTGGGTTAGATCGAGGCTCTTTGCCCGGAGAAGAAGATCCTTCTCTTTCCATTTAAAATGAACGCGGTATAGTGACATGTGCCTGGTGCCCACAAAATACACCATTTGACGGCGGCAGACCAATCTGAGAAGATCGTCACCGCGCGAATGGAAGGAAGTAACGATGAAAAAACTCGGAGCCCTCGGGAAGTGCCGGCGACCGGCGCTGATTTTTCTTCTCGCTGTCTTGGCAGTCCCGGGGCAGGCCGTTGCCCAGAATACGGTGGCGCTCTTGTCGGTAAACAATCTGGCTCAAGAGCCGGCCTACGACTACCTGAGCGGAATTATCCAGGGGATACTCCTCTACGACCTTTCGCAGCAACAGGACATCTCCCTCGTCGACCGGCGAAACCTCGAGCGCGTCCTCGAGGAGCAGGAGCTTCGGCTGAGCGGTATTACCGAGCGACAAGACGACGTGCGGATCGTCGGTGAGGTCCTCGGGGCCGACTATCTGTTGAACGCGGGGTACGTCTTCCTCGGTGACGAGGTCTTGATATCCGTGGACCTGATCGACGTGGTAACCGCCGAATCCCGGACTTTTTCCGAGCGGGGACGGCAGGAGAACACCATCCATCTGCTTTCGGAGAAGCTCGTTCAGAGTATAACCGGCCGGCGGGTCGCCTTGGTTGTTCCGAACCAGGACAGGTCCATTCTGTCGCTCCGGGACGAGACCCCGGGCTCCATCGCCCTCCATTCCCACCTGATCGACGCGGAAGTCTCTCTGAACGGAGACTTCGTCGGCTACACCACCGGGAACGTCCGGGAGCCCTTCATGATCGAAGACCTTCCCCCGGGGCGCTACACCATCAAGACCGACCTCGGCCGGTCCTTCGGCGTCGTCAAGCTTCCGGAGTTCGAGTTTCTCCGGTGGGAGGCGGAGGTCGTCGTCGAGCCGGGGCGGCGAACCGTAATTCGGGACGAGACCCGGCATTTCAACGAGATTATCTACGAAGCCATGCAGCTACTCCGGGAGTCGGAGGATATCCCGGGCTCTTCCCGGGCACCTTTTAGGGTGACCGAAGACGTAAGTTTCTTCGATAGAGAGGGCCGTCGGATACCGATCGACTACCGTCTTCTTGCCACACCGGACGACGACGGCCTCACCGTCGACCTCGTCGTAACCTACGACGGCGAGGAGTACCGGTTTTCCGAGCGTGCGACCCCGGATAGAGGTTTTGAGATCGAGGAAGACGTCGGGAAAGTCCGGATCGAGCTCTCCGCCGAGCATTCCTGGGGCGACTACGACCTCGAATACGAGGTATGGCGCACAGATATCGAACAGGGGATGTTTTGACTATGCCGAGGTCTGCGAGTGTCGCCATTTTGGTGGCGGCGCTGCTTCTCTGTGTTCTTTCGGAATCGGGAGAAGCCCAGGAACCCGACAACGAAGAATCCCCCGGGGCTACCGAAATCGTCGTTACCGTGACCGCTCCGCCGTTACCGGCACTTGGGCCACTAGAGAGCGAGGCACATCTGTCGGAGCCGCTCCTTGCCCCGGATAGCCTGGCGGAGCTCGTACTCGCCTTTCCCGGGCTGACGTTGAGCTCCTACTCCGAAGAGCCTCGGCAAGCGTCCCTCCAGTATCGCGGATACGCCGGCTCCCACCTCCCCTTGGTGGTGGATGGGGCCGTGGTAAACCCGCCGGATCTCGGGCGCCTTCCCTGGGGAAGCGTTCCCGCGGCCGCAGTTGAGTCGGCACGGCTCCTTCGCGGACCGCAAGCGGTACGGTACGGCAGCGGCGCGATTACCGGCGTCTTGCTTATCGAGACCAGCCCTCGACACGAGGGGGGCTACTTCCAAGGGAGCGCCGGCAGCTTCGGCTATCTATCCGCAGAGGCCGGGTCGACGCTACAGGTGGGGCAGGCTCTGGTAAAGGCCGCCGGAGAGCTACACCGGCAGGATGGGCAGCGAGAGAACAGTGATAGCGCCGGTGGCAGCACATTGGCATCGGTCTACCGGCCGGGAGACGGTTCGCCGGAGATCGAAGCCACGCTCGGCTACTCCCAAGTCTCCTACGGTCTTCCGGGAAACATTTCGCCGGAGCAGTTCGAGCAAGACCCGGACAAGGCCGGGACCCCCGACGACCGGGGGGAGTCGAACCGGATTCACGGTACGACCGACCTGCGCTGGGAGGTCGGAACCGGAGAGCTGACCCTTCCAATCTATCTGGAATACCGCACCGATCGGGCCGAGTTCGCGAGTCTCAGTACAACCACGAATGCGGAGACCGTTACGGCCCGCCTTGAGCCGGGCATGTTGCTCTACCTCTCGGGCCGGCAAACGCGCGGGCGTGATTCTGAGCTCTACGGCGGGTTAGCCGGGGAGATGGTACGCCTGGCGAGCACTGCAGACACCGGGACAACTACCGAGCAGACCTTTCTGCGCCCCGGGTTCGGTATCTATGGAGGCGCGATGGTTCCCGTATTGGAATCCTGGTCCCTGGAAGTTGGTGCTCGATACGACGTTGCGCTTCTCGAGGGTAGCGGGGACATAGAGGAAAGCTCGACGCTCCAGGGGTTGGGTGGGGACGCCGCGCTGCGCTACGAAGCGGGTATCACCGAGAGCATTCTGCAGGTAGCGGCAGTCTACCGCCTGCCGAAAATTGACGAGATAGCCTCGTACCAGGGGTTTGGCCTCTCCTTCAACCCCGATCTCGGTCCGGAGAACGGCCTCGCGATCGACCTGGGCAGCCGGGTTGCTCCCGCCGAGGCTCTCTCGTTGCGAGCCGGGCTCTTTGCAATCTTTCTCCGGGACGAGATTGCTTTCTCGGTGGAGTCCGGACGGAATGAGAATATCGACTCCACCCGGCGGCTCGGTGGCGAGGCCGACGCTGAGGTTCGGATTACGGACGGCCTTCGGGTAGGTGGAGGCTACAGCTTTGTCGATGCCCGGTACGCCTCCGGAGACGACGGAGGTACCCCGCTGCCCCGAGTTCCCCGGCACACCGTTAGCAGCTCGGTGGAATGGTCGCCTACCGTCCGGCTGAAGTTGAGCGCCGACTATCGAATGGTCGGGCGCTACTACGATGACGCCGACAACGATTCGGCTGCGCGATACCGCCGGGACCTTCTGGACCTCTCGGCAGCCTTCACTCTTCCGACTACCACTGTTGATTGGTCCCTGGGTATGGCGGCCGAAAACCTCTTTGACGATCGCGATCCGGCAATCGCGTTTCCCGGTTTCGGTTCCTTTCCGGCAGCCCTCTACCCCACGCCGGGACGCCGCTTTCGTGTCTCCCTCGGAGGCTCCTATTGAGGCTCGCGGTCACCGCGACGGCTATTAGTCTTGCCGTTCACGGGCTTCTGCTGGCTGTCTTGCAGCTCTATGCGCCGATTTCGTATTCGTCAACGAGCGCCCCTCCCGGACCGGGGGTTACCGTATACCTGCTATCCTCGAGGCGGGGACCCGAAACTATCGACCGTCCCGTCGAAGACGCCGAGATCTCTAACACGGAGGAGAGCGGCGATGCGGTCGGGAGGGAAGTCGCGGCGGAGGTCGAGGGACGGCAGGAGAAGCCGGTCGCTGAGTCACCGGAGCCCGCAGAGTCACGCATTTCGAGCGTAGCTCCCGTTCAAGGTAGGGACACGGCGCCGGGTAGCGGGTCACCGGTTCGAGGAGACGCCTTTCTTACCGGCGAAAGCGATGGTCTCGATTTGCCGCCACAGCTCCGGGCTGCCATCACCCCGAGATATCCGCCGGGGGCCCGGCGTCGTGGTCAGGAGGGGACCGTCACCGTGATGGTAAGGCTGAACAACCGGGGACAGGTTCTAAGCGTCGATCTCGAAGGCTCCAGCGGCGTTGCCGCCTTGGATGCCGCCGCCGTGCGAGCGGCCCAGGAAGCGTCGTTCCGCCCTCGGATTGAGGGTGGCGTACCGGCAGCCGCTTCGGTGAGAGTCCGGGTGGTGTTCGACCTCAGCTCCGCGTCCGACTAGAGACCTATCCCCACCCCGAGGGGAACCAAGAGCGATCCGAGAGGTCCGGCATCCTCAAAGATAAATAGAAAGCTCCATCCCACCGAGGCCACGAAGAGTCGTCCCAGGGTAAGGCGGTATTCGAGGCCCAGGGAAGAGGCGAACTGAAAAGCCGACTCTTCTTCGAGCCGAGGATTCGGCTGAAACGCGTCGATGCCATCCTGGTCGTAATTCAGACTCGTATGAGCTCCCCCGATACCTCCTACGGCACTGAGAAGAAACCAGGCATCCTCGAGGAGGGT
>CAYPUT010000089.1:5240-12520 GCA_964413945.1 uncultured Spirochaetaceae bacterium | reverse complement strand
TGTCCGGCGGAAAGAGGCCTCCGAGCGCTTCAACCTCCCCCGGTAACCCACCCCTTTAGTCGGCAGCCACCGCCCGTTAACAGACCCTAACCGTCTGCCCGCGCTTTTGGGACTCGAGGGCCGCAGTAAAAAGCGAGTGGCTCGTGGCCGCTTCTTCGGGGGTCATGCATCCGGAAAACGACTTCGGGGGTTCCCGGTCTCGAGTTCGAAGAGAAACGCGGCCCACATTTGCACGATGGCGTCAGAAAAACCGAACTCGAAGATGGCGCCCTCAATCATATCGCGGCCCGTGGAGGCGTACTCTTCGTTCATGATAAGCGTCGGCGACATCCGCAGGATGTGCCCCGCAGGAATCCGAGCAAGCCCCTTCCGAAAGGCTCTCTAGTATACCAGCTTCCCGGCCTCGTCGAAGGGCTCTTTGGTTTCCCGGTTCTTGACCGGCTCGATCCCGAGGAGCAACCCCTTGCCCTTGACGTCTCCGATTATCGGATGCCGGTCTTTCATTACAGGCATCCGTTTTCGAATCAATTCGATACGGTGCTACCGTGATAGCCCGGAAAGCATCTGATGCTGTAAATCGACGTAACGTTGATACTCGGTCTCGTAGAGCTCAACCGCCTGTGGATCCGGCTCTACGGACCCGTACAGCCGAACCATGTTGCCGGCAGCCTCCGGAAGCGAGCCGTGCACCCCGAGGGCCGCCGCCGAAAGGACCGCCATCCCGAGGGATGCCGCCTCGGGGCACTCCATCGTCGCGATACGCTTCCCGGTTACGTTTGCCTTTATCTGGTTCCAGACGATGCTCGACGCGCCGCCCCCGATGGATCGGATCTCTTCGTACCCCACACCCCCGGCCTGCATTGCCGAGAGGTTCTGCCGGAGGACGTAGGCCAGGGACTCAAGAATCGCCCTGACCAAGTGACCCGCAGTGTGGTTCAGCTCCAACCCGTACCATCCGCCTCGAATATGCTGAGGTAAGTCGAGGGTGCCGGGGCCGCTCTGGTAGGGAAAGAACACGAGTCCCTCGGAACCCGGGGCCTTCTCCGCCGCCAAGGCGGTCAGATCATCGTAGGAGGTATCGGCGTAGAAGGTATCCCGGAACCATCGCAGGCTCATTCCTCCCGACGGACACCACCCGATGGATAAAAAGGCTCCCTTCCGGGCGTGGCGCTGGACCGCGATAGTATCGAGACGCTCTTGCGGAACGGCGGATAGCGTGTTGCACATTATCTCCGCGGCCCCGGTAATCTCGGTGACGTGTCCCGGCTCGATGTTTCCGGCGCCGACGAGGGCCGCCGCTAAATCCATGGCTCCGGACACAACTTTGGTGTTCTCCGGTATCCCGAGGGCCTGAGCGACGGCCGGTGTCACCTCTCCGATTATCTCGCCGGAGTTGACGAGGTCAACGAATCGCTCCGGCTTAACTCCCAAGTAGTCGAGAACTGGATCTATCCAGGCAAGTGTCTCGATATTCAAGAGGTAGCTCGACGAATAGAGGGCATAGTCGCCGGCGAAGACGCCGGTAAGCCGGTAATTGACGAAGTCTTCCACGAGGACAAACCGTCCGGTTCGCCGGAAGCACTCTTCCTCGTTTCGCTTAAGCCACAGCATCTTGGTAGCGGGCCAGGAAGGGTCCCAGTCGGTCTGCCCCGTTTGTGAAAGGTGGCCGAAATGGTTCCGCAACTCCTCGGTTTCCTTTTGGGCGCGGTTATCCATCCAGACGATAGCCTTCCGGAGGGGTCTCCCGGCGCCATCGAGAGAGATAAGCGTCTCCCCCTGGCTACAAACACCGATGGAGACCACCTTACCCGGGGGCCCCTCACCGCCCGCCGCGAGGACCTCACCAAGCGCCTCGAGGGAGGTTGTCCAGTAAACCTCGGCGTCGAGTTCGACGATGTTCGGAGACGGTGTCTCGAGGCTATACTCCCGGGACGCCGACGCCACCATGGTGCCTCGGCGGTCGAAGAGAGCCGCCTTGACCGCCGTGGTGCCAACATCGAGGGTGAGAAACAGGGGTGCCTCGGGTACCATCGAGCCCGCCTCTATACGTCGAAGACTGCTTCGATGTCGAGGAGGTAGCAGATGTCTCTCAATTCCTGAACGTAGCTTCCGTAAACCGCGCCGAAGTGCTGCGACTGGACGTGGTCGAGGATGCTCCGGACCGTACCATCGGGGTAGAACTTGACACTGGGCCAACTCGGCAGCGGAACCCCCATCTCCACCCACTGTGGCGGTTCCTTTCCTTCTCCGGTTACCACGTGCATGCGGTAGCCGTCCCCGACCTCCGAGAGGCAGGCCATGGTCAGGCGGCCGGTCTGCATTTTGGAACAGTGGGCCAGTCCGTCGAGGAGCACGGTGGATATGTCCTTTATCTGCGGTTTCCCGTCGATCATCTGATGCGGGATAAATCCGTCGACCCCAAGGAGAATCCAATCCTCGTCGTGCTCGTAGTGCTCCAGGAAGGTCGCCGGCTTATCCGAGATGTACTTGAGGATCAGCTCGGCAACCAGGTTTCCAAGATCGTTTTCGTCTACGTAGGGATACCCCGCCGTGGCGACAAGGGAGGATGGGACGCTGTGGACGGCGTTCATCTCGAGGGAGATGCCGTCGACGCACTTGTAGGAGAAGGCGCTAAAATCCTTCTCCTTGCAGATATCTACAGTCGCCATGTACATCCGGACGTGCCGCTCGACAACCGACTCCTTCGGCTCCCCTTTCGGGTACTCCCAATCCTTGGTAACCTCGGCAATCTCTTTCTTTACTCGTTGGGGATCGAGGGCCTCCATCTTCCGCTCGAGTTGGAGCATATCGACGCTTTCTATCTCCACGCCGAGCTTGTCGCGCATCGTGGTTGGGTTGTAGCCGGTGGAATAGAGGCCCATGTCGTTGTACCCGACCATACCGACTCGGCTGTAGCGAAGCTTCTGCGCGACGGTGGCCGCGATTCCGAAGGATCGGATCCCCTCGATATCCATCGGCTTGTCGGGTCCGTTGAAAAGATACTTGAACTTGAAGCCCCACCGTTCCATCGGAAAGCGCAAAGAGGTCGAACCGGCGCCCCCCGCGGGAGAGATAAGGGTGTCCCCCTCGGTGAAGCCCCCGAAACTGTAGAGGACAATCGGCTTGTCTCGGAACTCCAGGAGGACGCGGGTTACGCCTCGGTAGTCCACCCAGTTGATGATGTTCGCAATCAGGAAGTCGAAATCTCCGGACTTGAGCTCTCGGATTGCCCGTTGAACCTCGTCCCCCTCTCCGTAGACGGGATCGGTTCTGACCAGGGAAAACCCGGCGTCGGTAAGCTGCTTCTCCGCTCGGGCGCTAATCTCCTTGAGATTCTTCGGCTCGTAAAAGGCCGTTCCAAAGGCAACATATCCGGCACGTAGCTCTGGCATCGATCTCCTCCTTAGGGGTACTCTACGACGAACTTCTGCTCACGTCAATCTTATTATCGCGGATATTGCGTATTTGTTGCAATTGAAATAGGCTGATACGGGTATATTTATCATGAAGAAAAAAACCATGCAGGCATTGGTGCTCCGCGCGCGGGGTTTCGAACACCTATCGATGGAAGAAGTCCCGATTCCCTCGCCGGGCCCCCGACAACTCCTCGCCCGGGTGGACGCGGCGGGTGTCTGCACCTCCATTATCAAGTTAGTCGAGCAGGCGGAAGACCACAAGTATCTCTCCGGATGGGATCCCTCGAAGTGGCCCCTAATCATGGGCGACGAGGGCGCCCTGACCATCGTAGAAGCCGGAAGCGAGCTCCGGGAGCACTACCCAGCCGGGACACGCGTCGGGGTCCAGCCGTCGGTAGACGTCGGTCCGATTAACCACCGAGAGCGCTATCGGGACAACGCCCGGGGCATCACCAAGACAGCCGTCGGCTACACACTCGGGGGGCACCTCGCGGAGTATATGCTTATTCCCGAGGAGGTCATCGAAGGCAACTGTGTCGTTCCCCTCCCTGATCCGAAGATTCCCGCGTTCGCCGTATCCATGTGCGAGCCGATCTCCTGCGTGGTCTCCGCCCAGACGCGGCAGGTCCACATCTGGAAACCCGACCCGACCTCCCCCCGGGAGGCGCGCTTGGGAATCAAGCCGGGTGGCGTTTGCGTCGTCGTCGGAGCGGGTGCCATGGGAAAGATTCACGTCGAGTTGGCAATGCGCTACCGTCCTTCCGCCCTCGTCGTAGTCGACACGCTCGAGACAAACCTCGCCTGGGTCCGGCAGAAACTCGGCGCTAAGGCGCAGGCCCGGGGAATCAACCTGGCAACCGCGACCCCGGACGCCGCCGGGAGCAGCATCGAGGCCGCTTCCGCCGGCCGTATGGCCGACGACATTATCGTTGCCGTCGGGATCCGGTCGGTACAGAATCAGGCGATTGACTGGCTCGGATTCGGAGGGGTAATCAACCTCTTCGGGGGCCTAAAAAGGGGAGACTCCATGCTGACCATCGACAACATCCGGGTGCACTACGACGAGATCAAGATAGTCGGCTCCTCCGGGGGAGACCCACACGACTACATCGAGACCCTCAACGCAATCGTCGACGGCGACATAGAGCCCGGGCGGTACGTCGCGGCGGTGGGTTCCCTCGAGAACGCCCCCGCGGTCCTCGAGATGATCAAGGCCGGAGAGATATCCGGGAAGGCCATCCTCTACCCGCAGATTCGGCCCACACCGCTGCGAATGGTCGAGTCCTGGAGCGCCGAAGAGGAGCGACGGTTTCTCGCCGAACGATCCTAGCGAGCGGAGTAGCCGCCGTCGAGCATCAACACGTCGCCGTGGACCGTGGCCGCAGCGTCGGAGAGGAGAAAGAGCACCGCGTCGGCGACGTCCGACGGATCCACGAAGCGTCCGAGGGGAATCTTCGCCTTCATCGGGTCCCCCACCTCTGGGTCACCCCAGACTTTAAGCCCCATGGGCGTCAGCACCACCGTCGGAGCAACGCTGTTTACCCGTATGCCCAGGGGGCCGAGCTCCAGGGCCATCACCTTCGCCAGGCCATGGAGCCCGAACTTGCTCGCGCAGTAGGCGGCGTGATCCTCGATTCCGACCACCCCCGCGAGGCTCGAAATCTGGACGATAGAACCACCGCCGTGGCTCGCCATATTTCGCGCTACGTTTCGCGCGACCAGCATCGGAGCCCGAAGGTTGACCGCAAGGGTGATGTCCCAATGCTCGGCGTCGGTCTCGAGGAAGGGCTCGGGATAGGTTGTTCCCGCGTTGTTGACGAGAAAGTCGATACGGTCGAAGACGTCGACAAAGTGTGCCGTCATCGCGTCGATTCGCCCGGCGTCGGCAAGGTCGCAGGGGAATACTCTGCAAGCCGCTCCGGCAGCTGTCTGCCCGCCGCCGGGAAGGGCTCCGATCTCGGCCTTGAGGGTGTCGAGCTCCCCGGCACTCCGGGCCGTCGCCCCGACCCGGCACCCTGCGGCGGCTAATCGAAGGCTCACCTCCCTACCGATGCCCTTCGACGCCCCGGTAACGAGGGCGCTCTTTCCGGCGAAGTCATAGGTTGCGCCTGACATCAGACGATCCCGCCGGAAATAGGCACGTTGACGCCGGTAAGGTAGCTCGCCTGGTCGCTTAAGAGAAAGGCGACGAGCTGAGCGACCTCTTCCATCGACCCGAGGCGGCGCAGGGGGACCTGCCCGACCATCTGTTTCGCGACGTCTTCAGGATCGGTGGCGTAGTACTGGGAGCCGGCCTGGGCCTGGAGCTCGACCTGCCGGTCCCACATCATCCCGGGCCCCATAAAGGCCGGGGATATCGCGTTGACGCGGATCTTGTAGGGGGCAAGGTCCAGGGCGGCGTTGATGGTAATGCCGACGACGGCCGCCTTACTCGCGGTGTAGGCGATCATATTCGGTGGGCAGCGAACACCGGCCATGCTCGCGGTGTTTACCACCGCGCCGCCGGGAGCACCATCCGCAGCCTGGGCGATCATCGTCTGGGCACAGGCTTTAAGGACGTGGAATACTCCGACGACGTTAACCTCGACCACCGCCCTAAAATCGTCGCTGGGGTACTTGTCGATTTGGGTAAAGAGTCCCTGGTAACCGGCGTTGTTAAAGAGATAGTCGATTCTGCCGAAGTGATCCACCACGGCGTCTCTCATCTCGATAACCGACGCCTCGTCGGTAACGTCGCAGGGAAAGCTCTTCGCCTCGCCTCCGGCCCTGTTGATTTCCTCGGCAACGGAGGTCGCCTTCTCGTACCGAAGATCCGCGACCGCCACCCGGGCGCCGAGACTGCCAAGGTGCTTCGCCGCCGCCGAACCGATATCCCCTCCTCCTCCGGTAACGAGGGCAATCGTGCCGCTGAAGTCTCGCATCGCTTCCTCCCATCTTCTAGGTGATGTTCTTGTTGAGCAACTCCACAGCCGCGTCCACGTCCCCGGCTTCGACGGCTTCGACGATGGCGCGGTGCTCTTCGAACCCGGCGTGGAGGCTCTTCAGGCGGTTGTAGCGCATCATCATACGGGCCCGAATGGCTTCCCAGAGATCGACGATGTGCCGGTCGGGGTGCAATTCGACGATAAAACGATGGAATCGAATGTCGCTGTCGATAAAGGCGTTCAGGTCGTTCCGGTCACCAGCGTCTCCGAGCTCGACCAGAAGCTCTCTCCAGGAGCCCGTATGCTGTTCCCGGAGCTCGAAAAAACAGGTACGTAAGACGAAGGCTTCGATCTGCCGCCGCATCGAGACGATGAGGCCCATGACTTCGATGGACGGATGACTGGCGACCTTCATTCCGACATTCGGTGTCGGGACAACAATGCCCTCTCGTGCGAGGTCCATAAGAGCGTGCCGGACGGTACCCCGGCTTACGCGGAAGCGGTCCGACAGTGTCTGCTCCTTCAGCTCGGCCCCCTCTTGGAGCTCACCGGACATAATTTCTCGGCGCACACGATCCGCAATTTGCTCCGAGATGGTCCGATAGATTTCCGGTGGCACGGTAGTGACCCCTTACTTCTTCCCTTTGCCGGCCCCAACAACGAACACCCGCTGGAGGACGATAAAGACGAAGAGAAGCGTACCGATAAAGATCCGGGTCCAGTAGACGTTCAAGGTGCCCTGGAAGGTAATGAGCGTCTGAATGAGTCCCTGGATCGAGACACCGACCACGGTCCCGAAAACCGAGCCGTAACCTCCGGTCAAAAGCGAGCCGCCGATAACCACAGATGCTATTGCGTTTAGCTCCAAGCCGAGACCGGCCTGGCCGTACCCGGCGAGGGTGTAGAGGGCCAAGGCAATACCTCCGACCCCGGCGCAGAA
>CAYPUT010000089.1:0-5140 GCA_964413945.1 uncultured Spirochaetaceae bacterium | reverse complement strand
TACTGGATTATCGTTCCCATTCCCAGCCCGAGGAGGGTTCCGAAGGAGAGGGCGATTGGTATCGTCGCCGCCGGTGGGACACTCCGTGCCGTCAGGAAAGCGATAATCATTGCCGTGGTGGAGACCACCGACCCGACTGAAAGGTCGATTCCTCCCGAAATAATGACGACCGTCATGCCCACAGCCGCGAGGCCCAAGAAGGAGTTGTCGGTAAAAAGGTCCAAGAAGACCCGAAGGCTGAAGAAGTTTCGGTAGAGAACTCCCCCGATAGAGTAAAAGACGACGAAAACAAGGGCCGGCGCGATAAACGTAAGGTTCCGCCGGAAAAAGGAAGCTCCGGACAATCGAGGGACGCTACTCATGCTCCACCTCCTGGGCAGCAAAGGTCCTCTTTCTCTGGGTGGCATCCTTTACTTTGTCCGACTGCAGAATCAAGACAATGATGACCACGATGGCCTGGAGAATCAGCGTGTACTGTACCGGCACGGCCATCGTCAGAAGCGTCGTTATGAGGGTTTGAATAATCAAAGCGCCCACAACGGTCCCGAGGAGGCTGTAGCGTCCACCGGTCATCGGCGTCCCACCGATGACCACCGCGAGAATCGCCTCCAGCTCGATCCAGAGCCCCATAAACGCCGCGTCGGCGCTCTTGACGTCGGCGGTAAAGATGATCCCGGCGACCCCGGCGCAAAGAGCCGAAATAACGTATACCAGGAGCTTTACCAGCTGGGTTCTGGTACCTGAATAGTAGCTCGCGGTTGGGTTCCCCCCCGTCGCCTGAATATAGAGGCCCAAGGCAGTTCGATTGGACAGAAGAGACAGGAGAACCAGCACCCCAAGGGCGAACCAGACCGGTATCGGGAGCCCGAGAAATCCCCCGGCGCCGAGGTTTTCGTACCGGGGATGGTCGTAGGCAAGAACGTAACCGTTCGTCAATAGCATCGCCATGCCGCGCCCAGTGACCATCAAAATCAGCGTCGCGACAATCGGCTGTATTCGTATTACGGAAACGAGGAACCCGTTAAAGGCCCCTAAGGCGGCAACCACTAGAAGAGCCGCGAAGATGATCAGGGGAATCGGCACCGTCGAGGTCGCCTGTGTTACGAGGTAGGTGATATCTCCCCCCCGAATAACCAGAACTGCGACTGCCCCCGCCATTGCTGCCAGGGAGCCGACAGATACGTCAATTCCGCCGGAGCCGATCACCAACGTCATTCCCAAGGCGATGATCATCCGGGGGGCCGAACGCTTCAACACGTCGATGACGCTCCCGGTCATCCGTCCGTTTCGAAAACCGATCTGGAAAAAGTCCGGCGAGACGATGAGATTAAAGAGCAAGATCACACCGAGAGCCAAGAGGGCCCACTGGATGTTCTTGAACTCCTTGACAATCCGTCGTCCAAGACTTCCGAGTAGATGATTGTTCTCAGCCATCCGAGTGCCTTTCGACTATGGCGTGCATGATCGATTCGTCGTTGATACTGTCGCCGTAGAGGGTTTCAGACACCTCGAGGTCGTGCATCACCACGACCTTACTCGAACAGCGTGTCAGTTCTTCGATCTCCGAAGAGATAAACATAATTGCCATATCCTTTTTGCTCAGCTCGATGATGAGGCGCTGAATCTCGGTCTTTGCACCGACGTCGATACCCCGGGTCGGCTCGTCGAGAATAAGAAACTGAGGATTTGCGGCAAGCCATCGGGCGATAATGACCTTTTGCTGGTTGCCGCCGCTCAAGTTCTTTATCTGTTGCTCCGCGGTGGGAGTCTTGATGTTGAGCATCTTGATGTACTCGTCGGCAATCCGCTCCTGCTCTGCGAGGCTTATGGTCTTAAACCAACCTTGCCGGGATTGGAGGGCCAGGATAATGTTCTCCCGGACCGTCAGGTCGCCGATAATCCCCTGGTCTTTCCGGTCCTCGGGACTCAACCCGATGCCCAGCTGGAGTGCCTGTTGGGGAGTACGTATCTCCTTCGCTTCGCCGTTGACTCTCATGGTGCCGGCGGCGGCGGGGTCGATCCCGAAAAGCGTATTCGCCAGCTCGGTCCGACCGGACCCAAGGAGCCCGGCGCACCCTAGAACCTCGCCGGCCCGAATCTTTACCGAAAAGGGCTTGATGCCGTTGGTCCCGGTAAGCTCTTCGGTCTCGACAAGACCTTCGACGGCCTCTTCTTCTACGTCGACACGCTGCCGTTGCTCGATCTGGGCGACCTTTTCGAGCTCCTGCCCGAGGAGCTTGGAAATCAGTTGGGACTTGTCGATCTCTTGGGTTACGTAGGTACCTATGTAGTTGCCGTTTCGCAAGACGGTTATTCGGTCCGAGATCTCGAAGACCTGGTCCAAAAAGTGGGTAATAAAGATAATCGACTGCCCCTCGGCCTTGAGCCGCCGCATCTGAGCGAACAGCTGCTCCGTCTCGTTGCGGCTCAGGGAAGAGGTCGGTTCGTCGAGAATAAGAATCTTGGCGTCGAACTCGAGGGCCCGGGCTATCGCCACCATTTGTTGGACGGCGATCGAGTGGGTCGAGAGAGGCCGCTCCACGTTGATCTCGAGGTCGAACTCCTTGATGATCCTCTCCGCCCGACGGTTCTGCTCCTTCCAGTCGATGCGGCCCCGCTTCATGGGTTGTCGTCCAAGGAAGAGATTCTCGGCTACGGAAAGGTTCGGGACCAGGTTCACTTCCTGGTAGACCGGGCTAATCCCGATTTCCTGCGCCTGGAGAGGGGACGAGCACTCGATAGGCTCACCGTTGTAGATAATCTCCCCGGCATCCCGTCGATGCACCCCGGTGAGAATCTTAATAAGGGTAGACTTTCCCGCACCGTTCTCCCCCATCAGGGCGTGGATCTCCCCCTGGTCGAGCTCGAAGTTAACGTCGGAAAGTGCTGTGACCCCAGGGAAGACTTTGGTCAACCCGGAAATCTGGAGAATCGTAGCGTTTTGTTCTGCCATTGCTTAGTAGTGGCGGCAGGATAGTCCTGCCGCCTGATTGTGTCGAGTAGACGACGCGCCTAGTAGGGGCGAGCGTCGACAACAGCCTGGGTTACTTCGTCCTTGCAGTACTTCTCGTCGGGAACGACAATCCAATCGTCGAGCTCTTGGCCGTCCCAAACGGCTTCAAGGGCATCGAAGCCGAGGGGACCCATAAGGGGCGACGAGGAGACGGTGCAGTTCAGGTCCCCGGCCAACATGGCGACGAAAGCGTCCCGTACCGCGTCGATGGAGATGATGTAGACGTCCTCCGCCGGTGTCAGGCCGTACTCCCGGATCGCCTGGATGGCGCCGATGGCCATATCGTCGTTGTGGGCGTAGACAACGTCGATGTTGTCCCCTTCGGCCTGGAGAAACGCTTCCATGACTTCCTTGCCCTGAAGCCGGTTCCACTGCCCGGTCTGGGAAAGGATAATTTCCACACCAGAATGCTGGTCGATGATGTTCCGAAAACCCGTGGCACGGTCGATCGACGGGTCCGCACCCGGGGCGCCCTGGAGCTCGGCGATCTTCAACGGCCCGGTACCGAGCTCTTCGATCATCTGCTCGGCGGCAACTTCGCCCTGAAGGACGAAGTCCGAGCCTATAAAGGTTTCGGTGTACGGCTGAGCCGCTTCGTCGACGTTACGGTCGATGAGAACAACAGGAATTCCTGCTTCTTCGGCCTCCCGAAGAACAGGCTCCCAACCGGAAACGGTTCCCGGCGGCAGAAGAATTCCGTCTACGCCCTGGGCGATGAAGGAACGGACTGCGCGGATCTGGTTCGACTGGTCCGCTTGAGCATCCGAGTAGATAAGGCGGTAGCCGCGCTTCTCGGCCTCACTCTGCACGGATTCGGTTTCCGCAAGGCGCCAGGGATTCTGGTTGTCGATCTGGGCGAAGCCCACCACAATTTCGTCGTCGCCGCCGCCGCCGCCTTCCTGTCCGCCGCCGGCGAATGCCGCGAAGGAGCCAACTAGAAAGACCACGATCAGAAAAATGAATGTCTTATTCATCTTTCCCTCCTTTGGTAAGATTTCCTTCGATTATTTATCCGGTTTTTGCACTTGTCAAGCAGAATCGACAAAAATAAGGCAACAAATAATTGTTGACAATTGGCTGGGCCCGTTTTAGGATGGATTCGCCTCAGGAGGACTAACAATGAGTAATCGACTTTCAAAGAAAATCGCGATCGTAACCGGCGGCGGCTCGGGAATCGGACGAGGAATAGCGCTGCGCTTCGCCGAAGAGGGCGCCGTGGTGACGGTAGCGGACTTAAACCCGACGAACGCCGAGGCGGTGGCCCAGGAAATCCGGGACGCCGGTGGCAGCTCCTTAGCGGTAGCCGTCGACGTGACCAAGCGAGACCAGGTAAAGGCGATGGTCGAAGCCACGGTTACCGAGTTCGGCGGTATCGACATCCTGGTGAACAACGCCGGGGTCGGAAAGATTATCCCCTTCTTCGAAACGACCGAGGACGATTTTCAATTGATGTTCGACGTCAACTGTAAGGGTCTGATGATTGTCGCCCAGGAGGTCGCCAAGGTAATGATCGAGCAGGGCCGTGGGGGGAAGATCGTAAACACCGCTTCCCAGGCGGGACGCCGGGGAGAGGCCCTCGTGATGGCCTACTGCGCGACCAAGGCGGCCGTCATCAACATGAACCAATCGATGGCCCTCGCGCTAATCGAGCATGGGATAAACGTAAACGCCGTGGCACCGGGGGTCGTGGATACTCCCTTCTGGGACGAGGTCGACAAGCAGTTCGGCAAGATCCTCGGCAAGGAGCCGGGACAGATGAAGCGGGAGGTAAAAGACGTTATCCCCATCAAGCGGCTCGAAACGCCGGAAGACGTCGCGGCAGCCGTTGTCTTTTTGGCCTCCGACGACGCGAGCTACATCGTCCAGCAGTGCCTCAACGTCGACGGCGGCAACTGGCCCAGCTGACACCCGAAGGAGCACGATATGTCAAACGACTACAAGATGATTATTCACGGCGAGGAGGTCGACGCGGCCTCCGGCGCCGGAATAGAAGTACTCAACCCGGCGACCGAAGAAGTCGTCGGGACGGTTCCCCGAGGCGCCGCCGAGGACGCCGACCGGGCCATCAAGAGCGCCCAGACGGCCTTTGAATCCTGGAGAAAGGTCCCGGCCGGAGAGCGGGCGGCG
>CAYPUT010000088.1:0-12724 GCA_964413945.1 uncultured Spirochaetaceae bacterium | reverse complement strand
CAAAATCGACGAATGGGCAGACCGCATCCCCCCGGCCCCGGCCGCGGTGGGCGTTTTGGTGGTGCTGCTCCTCGGTGTATCCGCGCTCTTCGCTAGCGGAAAGCTCCCCGAGAGTGTCGGGCGCTACTACACCAGCCCCCTAAACCTCAAAGACCACCCCATCGCCCTCAACTCCCGCTACCTTAGAGAGTTGAACGCCGCCTACCTCGAGGGCACACCCCTGGTCGCCCGCTCCGGAACCGCCGGAAGCAACGCGTTGTACAGCGTCTCCCGCTACTATCTGCAGCCTGCCATCATCGGCTCCGGCCCCTACCCGGACCCCGCCCAGGCCGCCTTCGACGGCCACCCCGAGGCGCAACAGTTCGGCTACCTCCACCGCGGCCCCCTCCCCGAATTACACCCCGACACCCCCGCCATCCTTGTCGAACGCAACCCCTTCCGGCCCGAAGCCATGAGCCTCCAAGAAGCCCTCGCGGCTATGGAGCGCCCGGAGAGCTGACTATCGAATCGGCAGCCCGCGCACCGATTCTTTAAATATACTTGCAAGTATACTTGTCTGTTCGCGATTATGAGCTATACTCTGTAGTGGAGGAAGAAAGTGCCGCAGATTTCCCTTTACATAGATCAAGAAACGCTCGACAAGATTGAAAATGCAGCCAAGCGCGAGCATCTTTCCATTTCCAAATGGGTTGCCGAACAGATTAGGTCACGAGTCCAACCCACCTACCCAACGGCATTCGAGAACCTATTTGGGTCGGTGGAGGACGAAACGTTCAAACGACCGGAGCCTAACGGCTTCGAAAGCGATTCTTTCCGGGAAGCGCTTTAGTGTATTACCTGGATGCAAACACCTGCATCTATTACCTAAACGGGCGGTCGGAAACCGTAAAAGACAAGATTCTCAAGACCCCTCCCTTGGAGATCGCGATTCCCTCGATAGTAAAGGCGGAGCTCATACTCGGAGCATTCAAAAGCCGGCACAAGGGCAAGACTCTGGAAAAAGTTGAAACCTTTCTGCAGCCATTCGATGTCGTGCCTTTCGACGACAGAGCCACCTATGCATATGCGGAAATACGAAGCGAAATCGAAAGAACCGGACAAATCATTGGTCCCAACGATATGTTGATTGCCGCGATCACCAAATCTCATCAGGCGGTCCTGGTGACCAACAATCAAAAAGAGTTTAAGAGAGTAAGGGGCTTGTTGGTCGAAAACTGGGTCGAACAATCCGGAACACCGGCCGCAACGTGATCCGGGGGAGAACTGAAGTATGCAAGACCAGCTAATCACCGACGAAGACGAGGAGCTTGTCCGGGTAACCGAGAGCGACTGGTATCGCTCGTTGCGAGCGTCCATCACTCCCGGTGAAAACCTAAGGCTCTACCGAGAGCTCCACGGATTGACCCAAGAAGAACTGGGCAAGAAGCTCGGCAATTTCACGCGGCAGAACATCTCGAACATCGAAAACGGCCACAGGTCCATCAGCAAGAACATGGCCCGTGCCCTCTCCGAGCTCTTCGACGTCTCCGTCGAGAAGTTTCTCTAGCAGGAGATCGTCGGGATCTCCTCGAGCGATCCGGCGAGCTGTTCCTGCTCCTCCTCCAGATCGTAGTCATCCTGAAGCCCCAGCCAGAATCGAGGCGATACGCCCAAATACTTGCCCAGGCGCAAGGCCGTCGCCGCGGTCACCCGTCGCCGCCCCCGGATAATCTCACTCAGCCGTGTCTGGGGGATGCCGGTATCCTTGGACAGACGATAGGCGGTAATCCTCATCGGCTCGAGGAACTCCTCCTTCAGCACTTCTCCGGGATGGATATTGCGCAATCGTTCGGCCATAATCATCTCCTCAAGGTGCGTCGACCCGGTGTTGCCTCACTCCGGCTCCTCCGGGCGTGAGAGCCGCCGAAATACCGCGGCAATGTCCCCCTTCTGAGCTTCTCCCGCGGCTACCGACATCATAAGGTCGTACAGCTTCTCCTCAGGGTCCTCGATCTCGTAGCCATTGAGCTTTAGAAACACCAAAGCAGCGGAAAGAGTTACCCGTTTGTTGCCGTCCACGAATCTAAAATGGTTTCGTGGAGATAGGCTCCGGAGTACCGTGCCTGCGGCATCCCCCTGGGCAGAAAAGTCACTCGGCATCCCAGGGAAGGGCGAGGTCGTCGATGAGCCTGCCATTTTGATGATGCCATCATCAAATTTCAAGGTGTTCGCCGACTAAGACCCCAAAAGCCCCTGCAGCGTCTTCTCGTTAATCAACTCTATCTCCTGCGGGCGTTCGAGAAAGGGGGCGACGTCGTCGACGGCACGGCGCCAGTCGACCCGGCCGAGTGCCTCGGCTACGGTTTCCTTCCAGTTGTGCTCAGCAATCGCGGGCCCCGGCCATCCGGTTTGAGTCAGGGCCAGGTTGAGGTGCTCAAAGTTCGGGGGCGGCCAGCTCCGGTCCGAAAGATACCAGACCAGATCATACAGGTCGCGACCCTTCGTGTAGCGTCGGGCCAAAATCGCGTGCAGCTTTCCCGCAAAGAGCGATGCCCGGTCGTAATGGAGGAGGTTCAGAAGGACGAATCGCCGGACGACACGCGTTTCGGTGTGGGCTCCACCGGGTGGATTCGTGTCGAGCTCGACTCTCACCGAAATTACCTCATCGGCGTGCCCCGAGAGGCCGAGCTCGTAGAGGAGCCCTCGGAAGCGCACGAACGCCGAGCGGACTGCGGGGCCTCCACGGGTTTTTGCGACTACGTCGTACGCCTCGCGATTCAGATCCCGGACAACCCGGTCGATATGCTTGTCGAACTCAAGGTCACCGTCGGGGTCGGCGAGGGAAAAATCGAGATCCTCGGAGTAGCGGGGCAAATCGAAAAGAAACCGGAGCGCCGTTCCGCCGAGAAATGCCCAGTGTGCGAAGGCGCCCGAATCCTGGAGAGCCTGGAGTACCCGCGCCTGGAGGTATTCCCGGACCACGCTTCGCCTTCGCAGGCTATCCGCCTCGCCCTCGAGCAACCTGCGCAGTACCGGCTTCATAGCTCGATCCCTTCGAGCTCTTCCACAGCCCGCTGCAGTTTCGCGACCTTCGTTTCCTCGGCCCCCTCGTGCAATCGCCGGATAAACACCTCCGAATCCATCGTGCTCGGGACCGCTAAGCGCAGTTCCCGCAGATAGTCCTCGTCGTCGCTGTAGGGTGTCAGGTACAACAGATCAAGCAGCGCCTTTTCCGGCGTCGCGACGAACGCTTCTTGGTGCGGGGCCACCTGCACCATCTCGAAGCGGCTAAACAGGCGGGAGGCGACGTGGCGGAACTGAAAGTGCCCGACCTCCGTGTCGAGCGTTTCAGGACGACCGGTCGTTACGCTTGTCGTGACGGGTACGTATTCGGGGATCATTCCGTAGTGCGAGAGGGCGGATTGCAGGCTTACATACGAGCCTACCTTTAGGTAATTGGCGATCACAAACGGATGTGGCCGCGTGCCGGCCCGGCCGTCCCGCAGCATGTACACCCCTCGCCGCAATTGGATTACGCGTCCTTGGCGAATCCAGCGGTGCAGCTGCCGACGAACGTGCTCCGGCGCCCGCCTACCGGCCAGAATCTGCCCCGTTCGAAAGATCCCCTCCGGCGGAACCAGCTCCAGCAGCTCCTCGAACTTCATTGCGCTAACATGACATATGTGTCCTGTTAATGCAATGAATCCGGTCGTGTCAGCCGCCTCAAAAGGACGTCTTCGATATTACGTCTCCCGTCGATAATCGCAAGAATCGTCACGGACCCCGGGTCGGCTACGGAGAACAGCCGCCACGGCGAAAGAACCACCTCCCGATATCGGGTGACGTTGTGTCGTTCTAACTCGGGAACAAGCCGGCCGGATTGGGGATGCGATTCCAACTGCTCGACTGCCTTGTCGACGCGATCGACAAAGTCGGACGCCGCAGTGGGAGCTTCCCGGGCGATCAGCACTGCAATTTCCTGAAGATCCCCGGCAGCTTCTTTCGTCCACCGGATGGCGTTCATTCGTCCGAAATGGCGCCTCGCGCCCGGCTTATCGCGTCAGCGTGCGAAACCGTGCGCCCGGCCTCGATATCGTTCTCGCTGTGGGCCATCAGTTTGAGAAGCCCGATCGCGTCGATCATCTCTTGGTAGGACCGAGCATCGACTAGCACGCCCTTCGCGTGACCGTTCTGAGTAATCACGATGGGATTCTGTGTTTCGTTAATCTGTTCGAGCATCTGCGCCGCATGCGTCTTGATATAGGAGATAGGCCTAATTCCGGTTTCGTAGTCCATGGTACCCCCGGTGCGAATAAAGTACCAAAAAAAGACTGGGTGTTCAATGGCGAGCCATCAAGCTACCGCCTAACCAACTAAAGGGGTAGCCAAATCTAATATCGAATATTATACTTGACGCATGATTCCTCGCCGACTCGGGCAGGTTATTCCGCGCTACGCCCGCGACTATCCGGTGGTGGCAATTGTCGGGCCCCGGCAGAGCGGCAAGACCACCCTCGCGCGAAGCCTCTTTTCCGACTACCCCTACTACACCCTCGAGAGTCTCGACCACCGCAACCGCGCCCTCTCGGATCCCCGGGGCTTTCTCTCCGATATCGGTCCCCGGGCCATCCTCGACGAGGTTCAGCGGGCGCCGGATCTGTTTTCCTATCTCCAAGAGTACGTCGACGCATCCCCGAAGGAGCGTCACTACGTTCTTACCGGCTCCCACCAGTTTCTCCTGATGGAGAGCATCTCCCAGAGCCTCGCCGGAAGAATCGTCACCTTTCGGCTCTATCCCTTTACCCTCGACGAGCTCTATCCGGAAACGGCGCCACCGGATACCAATTCGGTCCTGCTGCGGGGCTGGTACCCCCGAATCCACGACCAGAATCTGGAGCCTACAACCTGGTACGCAGGCTACGTGGAGACCTATATCGAGCGGGATGTCCGGCACGTGGTCAACGTCGCCGACATCCGGCAGTTCGAGACCTTTCTGAAGGTAATCGCCGGCAATTCGGCGCAGATTCTGAACAAGGCATCCGTGGCAAACCGAGTGGGTGTCTCGGAACCGACGGTCCAGCGGTGGCTATCGGTCCTGGAATCCAGCGGTGTCGTCGCCCTCCTGCCCCCGTACTACCGCAACTATACCAAGCGGCTTCTCAAGAGCCCGAAGATCGTCGTCCTCGACAGCGGCCTTCTCTGCTACCTCCTCGGCATCCATTCTGCGGAGGTCCTCCAAAGCCACCCGCTCTACGGAGCGGTCTTCGAGAGCTTCGTCGCCGCCGAGGTGGTAAAGCGCATCGCCCATACGGCAAGCCGCGCGGGCCTCTACTACTGGCGCGACAAGACCGGCCACGAGGTGGACCTCCTCGTCGAAGACGGCACCGACGTTCTGGCCGTCGAGATCAAGGCCGCGGCAACCTACCACCCGAACTTTGCCAAGCAGATCTCCTGGTGGCTCGACCTCCCGGAAAACGACGCCTCCGAGGGCCTCGTCGTCTACAACGGCGACCAAACGGTCAGTCGCGCCGGACCCATCCCCTGCGTGCCCTGGCGGAACCTCACGCTCTATTCGTCGTCCTAATCCGCCACGGGTAAAAACGGGCGTTTGCCTTAAGTATATACAATGGTATATACTTAAGGCAGAGAGGGTAGTGCGATGCGAACTTCCAAAGTCTTTGCCAGCGGCAATAGCCAAGCGATACGGCTTCCCAAAGAGTACCGCTTGGACGAGACAGAGATCTACATCCAGAAAATCGGGAATACAATCATCCTCTTCCCAAAGAGCTCGCCCTGGGAGGCGTTTGAGAGCAGTCTTGGTGAGTTCACCGAAGACTTTATGGAAGACGGGAGGAATCAACCGGACATACAGGAGCGGGCCACACTCTAAGTGTATCTCCTCGACACGAACATCTGCATCTATATCATCAACAAGAAACCGCCGGCTGCCATCGAGAGAATCAAGACGCTTGAGCCCCCGCAGGTAAAGCTCTCTTCGGTTTCGCTCGCAGAGCTCGAATACGGAGCGTCAAAGAGCAAAGACAGAAGTAGGAACAGGAACGCGCTGCTAAGATTCGCATCTGCCTTCGACATCCTGCCCTTCGACGATAACGATGCCGAAGTATTCGGCCTTATCCGGGCGGATTTGGAACGCGCCGGCAACATCATAGGACCCTACGATCTACAGATAGCCGCACAAGCCATAGCCAACGACCTTGTACTGGTCACCGACAATATCCGTGAGTTCGAGCGAATACCCCATCTACGGATCGAGAACTGGATACACCGATGACACGCCGACGATCAAAAGAACCGAATCCGGTCGAACAGCTGTAGAAAAAGCTCCTTATCCCAAGCCTCGACGGCGTGGTCGCCTAGGCGGATCTGTCATCCGGCCGTTGACATCCGGGTGACAATTGTGTACCGTCCGTGCTGGGAGCATTAGGATGAAGTTTATTACCGTACGAGATATTCGCACCTCTCCCGCAGAGATCTGGAAGCAGCTTCCCGCGGAGCAGGAGATGGTCATCACCAACAACGGCAAACCAATCGCCCTCTTAACCCCGATAACCGGCGAGTCCCTCGAACAGACCGTCTCTGCGATACGCCGTGCCCGGGCCGCCGGTGCGGTTCGACGACTGCAACAGACGGCCCGGGAGAAGGGCCTCGACCGGATGACGGAGGCGCAGATCGACGAAGAGATCCGGGCGGCCAGACGCGACCGTCGTTGATGCGGATCGTTCTCGATACCAATGTCTTGGTTTCCGCCCTCCTGAACCCGACCGGGGCCCCCGCGGCGGTTCTCGGCGGCGTGGTTGACGGGGCCATCACCCTGCTTGCCGACAACCGCATCCTCTTCGAATACGGAGACGTCCTCACCAGACCGGCGTTTGGTTTTGATGTCGCCGAAACCCGGGCCCTCCTCGACTTCCTAAAAAACGAAAGCGAGCCTGTGCTGCCGACCCCGGTTCCTCTTCCGCTCCCCGATCCGGACGACGCGCCCTTCTACGAAGTCGCCAAGTCCGGAAACGCCCGTTTTCTCGTCACCGGAAATCTGAAACACTATCCCGAGAAAGAATGGACTGTTCCACCGAGCCGATTCCTCAAACTCTACCTCGACGAAATCTAATCAAAGGCACCAAACCATGAAACTCATCATCCAAATTCCCTGTTACAACGAAGCGGAAACCCTCCCGGTTGTCCTGGCCCAGCTTCCCCGGAAGCTCGAAGGCTTCGACGCGGTCGAGTGGTTGATTATCGACGACGGCAGTCGCGACGGCACCTCCCAGGTGGCCCGGGACAACGGGGTGGATTACGTCGTGCGCTTTCCTCAGAACCGGGGCCTCGCCGCGGGCTTCGTCGCCGGATTGCAAGGCGCTTTGCGAAACGGCGCCGACGTCATCGTCAACATCGACGCCGACAACCAGTACGAGCCCGGGGACATCGGCGACTTGGTCGCCCCCATCTTGGCGGGGGAGGCGGATATGGTCGTCGGGGAGCGCCCAATATCGACCATCAAGCACTTCTCCCCGATCAAGAAGCTCCTGCAGAAACTCGGTAGCGGCGTCGTCCGGCGCGTCAGCAACACCGAGGTTCCCGACGCCCCGAGCGGCTTCCGCGCCTTAAGCCGGGAGGCTGCCTTGCAGATAAACGTCTACAGCGAGTACACCTACACCTTAGAGTCCATTATCCAGGCCGGCCGCCGGAGCATCGCGGTAACCTCGGTGCCCATCCGGGTCAACGAGGACTTACGCCCCTCCCGCTTGGTGCGGAGCATCCCGGCCTACATCCGCCGGTCGCTCTCGACCATGGTGCGCATTTTTGTGGTCTACCGGCCCTTCGCCTTCTTTATGACCATCGGGGCAATCGTCTTCTTGGCCGGCTTCGCCATCGGCGTGCGCTTTCTCTACTTCTTCTTCCAGGGCCAAGGCGACGGCCACATCCAGTCTTTGATTTTGGCGGCGGTGCTCCTCGGGATGGGCTTCCAGACGATGCTCGTGGCGTTTCTCTCGGATCTTTTGGCGGTCAACCGGAAGCTCTTAGAGGATGTGCAGTACCGCCTTCGCAAGCGGGATACGGGGAGCGGTCAGTAGGCGTCTTTTCGGTGGGCAATTCTCGTTACCAATACTACCCGGTTTCCACCGTCGATTGAGTATAGTAGTCGGAAATTCCCGATTCGATACCGGTAGTAATCGCTCAGGCTTCCCTTTAGTCGTTTGATGTGTGGACCGAAGTAAGGATCAGACCGAAGCATCGGATAAACATGCGTAACGATTCTTTGATAGATGCTCTCTTTATTATCGAGTCGGTTCAGCGACCGGCGGAACGTGGGCGCCTCGGCGATTCTGAAACTATTCGACGAACTCGTAGTTGCCATTCGCGATATCGGTTCGCGCTTGTTCGAGATCTGCCATCAACTCGGCGTCGCTCAAGATCTCTTGCATCTCCTCGTCCGACACAAAACTGCTTTCCGTCAAGTGAGAGACGGTCGCGTACTCGATGTAGTTGGCAATACTTCGCCTGTCACCCTTTGCGGCCAGCTTTATCATCTGATACGTCGTGTCGTCTAAGCGCAGCGTCACGGTCTTGGACATTCTGCACCCCCTTTCTGCATTCAAAATTATTCGCTTGCCTTCTTTTCGTCAACGCCGCCGCGGAATAGCAGATGCCGCCGGACGAAAAACTTGGTAGAGTAGCCGACGACGGCGGCCATCATCTTCGATATCATGTAGTGGATGCCCCCGAGGTCGGTAAAGAGCCAGAGTAACAGCTCGTTCAACCCGATGCCCGCCACGCCGGTCCCGATAAAGATGGCGAACTCGGCGACCCGGCTCGAGAGGCGCCGGGCGGGGAACACCCAGAAGGCGCTCAAGAGGTAGTTCACCACCATGGCAAAGCTCGCGGCGATCAGATTGGATATCAGATAGTGAATGCCGGCAAGCTCGGTAAGCAGAAACAGAAGCGCCAGATCCACCAGAAACGCGACACCCGAGGAGATAAGATACCTGAACGCCTCGACGGAGATGTTCCTACTTTGACCGGTCAGAAGCGCCTTAAGCAGACTAATCACGACGGGAAGAGAGTAGCCCACACCCGGGCTCCGGCGCCAGGGGCCCCCGGGGCTCCCGGCGCCGGGAAACCGAGGGTCCCGCGGTGACCATCCTCTTTCTTGCGACCCGCCTCGACGAGGTCGGCGGCGTCCAGGTGCACATCCGGGATCTCGCCGGATGGCTGGAGGCCCAGGGGCACGACGTCCACGTGGCGGCAGGAGAGACCCCGAAAGCCGATCCCCCCGTCGCCCCGGCCCTCGCCGAAGCCCTTGCCGCGGCAGGCGTCACCCTCCACCTGCTCCCCCACCTCGCCCGGGCCATCAACCCCCTCAAGGACCTTATCGCCTTAGGGGAGATCCGCCGGCTCCTCAAAGAGCTTCAGCCGGATTTGGTTTCGCTTCATTCCTCCAAGGCCGGGTGGATCGGGCGCCAGGCGGCCGAACGCGACTGGACCGGCCGGGGGCCCCGGGGGCTCCTGCCGGGGGTCGGCCGTCGCCGCCCACCGGTGCTCTTTACCGCCCACGGCTGGGCCTTTACCGGCGGGGTCCCGAAGGCGAAGGCCCGCCTCTACCGCTTCCTCGAGCGCCGGGCGGCCCACTTGGCCGACGCTATTATCTGCGTCTCGGACCACGACCGTTCCCTCGCCGTCGACGCAGGCATAGCAGAGCGCACCCGCGTCCTTACCATCCACAACGGAATGCCGGATCTGCCGGCAAGCAGCCGGGCCCCGGCACCCGAAGCGGCCCCCCACGCCGGCCCTGTGGTCCTGACGATGGTTGCCCGCTTCGGCTACCAGAAGCGGCAGGAGCTCCTGCTCCGGGCCCTCGGCGCTCTTTTGGGGACCGACGCCCCGGCGGGGCCGGCGGCCGCCCCCTGGCGGCTGCAGCTGGTCGGCTCCGGCGAGCGGGAGCCGGAGATCCGCTCCCTCGCCGAAGAGTTGGGCATGGCCGACCGGGTCGAGTTTGCCGGTGCCCGGGACGACGTACCCGAGCTCCTCGCCGCATCGGATCTCTTCGTCCTCACCTCCCGGTGGGAGGGGCTGCCGAGAAGCATCATAGAGGCGATGCGCGCCGGGCTCCCGGTGGTGGCCTCCGCCGTCGGCGGGGTAGGGGAGTTGGTAGAGGACGGCCGGACCGGCTTCCTCCTGGACCCCGGCTTAGACGAGGCTTCGGCGGTCGCCGAGCTTACCGCCGTCCTCCGGCGCCTTCTCGGGAGCGCAGACCTCCGGCACGCCCTCGGGGCCGCCGGCAGGCGCAGATACGAAGAACACTTCACCTTCGAAAGGATGGCCGTCGAAACCGCCGGCCTCTATCAAGAACTCTTAAACAAAAGGAAACGACCCCATGGCTGACAAGATTGCACTCGTTACCGGCGTCACCGGACAGGACGGCGCCTACCTCTCGGAGCTCCTCCTGCAAAAGGGCTACGAGGTCCACGGCATCAAGCGCCGGAGCTCCCTCTTCAACACCGACCGGATCGACCATCTCTATCAGGATCCCCACGAGACCGGCGTTCGCTACCACCTCCACTACGGGGACCTTACCGACAGCACCAACCTTATCCGCATTGTCCAAGAGGTAAAGCCGACGGAGATCTACAACCTCGCCGCCCAGAGCCACGTCCAGGTCTCCTTCGAGACGGCGGAGTACACCGCTAACTCCGACGCCATCGGCACCTTGAGGCTCCTCGAGGCCGTCCGCATCCTCGGGCTCGAAAACCAGGTGCGCTTCTATCAGGCCTCCACCAGCGAGCTCTACGGGAAGGTCCAGGAGACGCCTCAGAAGGAGACGACCCCCTTCTACCCCCGGAGCCCCTACGCGGCGGCAAAGCTCTACGCCTACTGGATAACCGTCAACTACCGGGAGGCCTACGGCCTCTTCGCCGCCAACGGCATCCTCTTTAACCACGAGAGCCCCTTGCGGGGCGAGACCTTCGTTACCCGGAAGATCACCCGGGCGGTCGCCCGGATAAAGCTCGGCCTTCAGAACAAGATCTACCTGGGCAACATGGACGCCAAGCGCGACTGGGGTTTTGCCGGAGACTACGTAGAGGCGATGTGGAGGATCCTCCAGGTCGACGAGCCCGACGACTTCGTCATTGCGACCGGAGAGACCCGGAGCGTCCGGGAGTTCGTCGAGGCCGCCTTCGACCGGGTGGGCATCCGGATAGAGTGGCGCGGCAAGGGTAAAGAGGAGCAGGGTCTCAACGCCGCCGACGGCACCGTCCTGGTCGAAGTCGACCCCCGCTACTTCCGCCCCACCGAGGTCGAGCTTCTCTTGGGCGACCCCTCGAAGGCCAAGCGGGTCCTCGGCTGGGAGCCCACGGTAACCTTCGCCGACCTGGTGGCCATGATGGTCGACGCAGACCTTGCCGACCAGAAAAAGGAGCAGTACCTAAAGGACGGCGGCTTTTCCATCAAGAACTACTTCGAGTAGGCGCAAACCTCGTCGATTTGCTCAAAGGGGGCCAACGCTTGCTCAAACTCTCTGACTTCAGCCTCGCTCCACGAGCCGGCAAGGTCCGAGAGATCGCGCCTTTTTGTGACGTCGGCCTCGACCCCAAGCGCTTCCGCGAGAATATCCGTGACGGTTCGGTTAATGCTCTTTTTCTCCCGCTGCGCCCGCTCACGTATCGCGCGATTCAAGGCATCAGGAATTCCCCTGAGGGTAAACTGAGTCAATCTAACGCCTCCATGCAGGCAATCTAGTGCAGGCAGCCGCCCGCGGTCAAGACCCGCTATCGGCATCCCCACGGTCCCGTACCTCGTCGAAGTTCACAATACCCAGGTGCTCGTCCCCCATCATCATCGCGTAGCACTTATGCTTGGTCAGAAAACCAACCGCTTCCTTCGGCAGATTCAGCGAGCTAAAGATGGGCACCAGGGCCTTGCCGGCGTAGTGGGGAAGGTATTCGAAGACCTCCTCCTTGTTTCGCACGAACGCTTCCAAGTATTCCTGCCGCACGTAGGACTTGGTCTCGTTCAAGAAGAGGCGTTCTCCCGCTAGGGCGATAATATCGAACTCCCGGAGGCGGCCGGGGTCCTTCGGATGATGCACCCGTATCCGCTGGGCTAAGAACTCCGCCCTAACGTCGAAGTATTCCCGCAAGATCCCCGGAAGCCCCGGGTAGATAATGTCCTCCACCACGGTACCCATCCTATTGGCCAGGTCTCCCCACTTCTTGTTCATCTCCCGTCGGTCGGCCCGCATCTCGTCCTTGAACGCGGCCATCTCCTCTTTGAACGCGGCCATATCGTCCTGGAACAAGTCCATCTTGTTTACCAGCGAGTTGGTGTCTCTCGATAGAGATTTAAGAGTGATCTCGTTCCTGTGTTGAAGCCAGACGGTTTCTTTGAGAATGTCCTCGACGCCGGCGAGGCGTCCTTCCAGTTGTGCCATCGATGTTCCCACATAAGAGTATACCACTGTGAATCGCCTGGCGCTTCAGGGTACAATAGAACAATCGTGAACGAGATTGTATTTCTTATCGAAGAGGATCCCGAAGGCGGCTACACGGCCAGAGCGCTCGGAGAACCTATCTTTACGGAAGGCGAAACGGTTGACGAGATCCGCGAAGCGATTCGGGAGGCTCTGCGAGCGCACTTCGACGATTCCACGCGGCTGCCCTCGGTGATTCGGCTCCATTTCGTCAAAGAAGAAGTAATCGGCCTTGCCTAAGTTGCCCCGGGATGTTCC
>CAYPUT010000087.1:0-12822 GCA_964413945.1 uncultured Spirochaetaceae bacterium | reverse complement strand
TTGAGAACGTTATAAGCTGCTTCGACAAATGGGTTGATGTATTCTACGCGCATCCATGGCTCCTTCCGCCGTGTGTGTTAACGGGCCTATCGCCGGTTCTTCCTAAAGACAGATACGGGTCCCGGAAGGCGTTGCCATCTCCCGGGGTCTCCGACGGCCTCGTTATCTCCCAAAATGAGGGCGCCGTCGGGCTTTAAGCGGTTGTAGAAGTCCTCAAGAACCGCCGACTGCCGCTCCTTCGGAAGAAAGGAGAGTACGTCTCTGCACAGAATCATATCGCACTCCGGGACTTCGTTCCGGTGCAAGAGATCGTGATATTCGAAGAGAATGGTGTCCTTTAGCTCTTCCGAAAAGCTGTAGCCGTTTATCCCCTGGACCAAGAACGGCTCCGCGTACTCGGGAACCTGCTCCCGGCTGAACACAAGGTTGGGGGCAGTGGAGATGCTCAGCAGATCTTTGTCGTGGGCCCAGACCCGTATCCGCCGGTTCGGGACGCGGGACTTGAGGTACGCCGCTAAGGAGTAGCTCTCTTCGCCCTTTCCGCAGCCGGGATTCCAGACTGTCAGACTTCCAATCTGCCCCTCCGGAAGCGCTTCTCCGACGGCCCCGACGTACTCCTGCGGGAGAAAGCGTCCGCTGCTTCGGGAATAGAAACTCGAGAGAAACTGCTCGGCGTCGTCGCCGCTGCGAAGCTGGGGGCTCACGCCCGTTTGCCGTCGGGCGCCAAGCCACTCCTTAAAGCGACGGGAAAACCAGTCGGTGTTCAACGAGGTAACGTGGAATTCGGCAAGGGTCGGCAGGGCGTCACGAACGAAGGCCTCTTCCTCGTCTCCCGGGGCAATGGCGCCGGGCGCTCCGGGAGCGCCTAAGGCCCCGCGTGCCGAACCGGAAGGCTCGGGCGTACGGTGGTGTTCAGCCGCGATCGCCGGGTTCTCCTTTGCGAAAATCCGATCGACATCGAGGATAATGAAGAGCTTCCCTTGATGCTCCACCACCCCACGGATGTATTGAATATTGATGTCGGCAAAGATGGGGTGCGGTGGTTGAATCGTGGTCGAAGAGATTCCGACCACACCGGAGATCGCATCAACCACAACGCCGAGAACATTCTTCTCGAGGCGCAAGATAAGCCCGTCCTCGATCCTCTTTTCCTCCGGGACCGGGAGACGAAGCATCTTTCGCATATCGATCACCGAAATGATGTCCCCTCGGAGGTTGTGAACCCCCCGGACGAAAGGAGCGGTATTCGGCACGTAGGTAAAGTTCCCGAACTTGGCGATCTCCTTTACCTTCATGATGTCGACCCCGTAGTCCTTCCCGGCGAGGGAAAAGGTGACCATCTTGAAGTCGATCTGGTCTACATCGTTCTTTGCTTCCTCGTCGCTCAGGGTCCCGAGGACTCCTCTGGTATCGCTCATGCTCTATCCAACAACCTGGGCCGACCGCTCGCGTCGTTCGTGATCGTAGCCGAGCTCGAGAAGCTGGCTAACATCGACAATCAGAGAGACGCTCCCATCGCCGGTTATGTTCGCCCCGGCGATGCCCGGAGCGTTGGTGTAGTGGTCCTTCAGCGGTTTGATAACCACGTCTTCCTCGCCGATGAGCGAATCGACAAGCAGTCCGATCCGTCGCTCTCCGCTGCCGACGATTACCACGTAGTAGTACTCCCGAGCCTCCCCGTCCCGAATGCCGAAGAGCCGGTTCAACCGGAGAAGGGAGATGACATCCTCTCGAAGGTTGAAAACCTCGTAGTTGTCGAGAAGCCGAATATCCGTCGGCTTAATCCGGTGGCTATCGATAATCGAGGTGATGGGTATCGCGTAGGTCTCGGTACCGACTTTGACCAGGAGCCCCTGGATAATGGCAAGGGTCAGGGGAATCTTCATCGTAAAGGTCGTTCCCATTCCCCTCTCGGACCAAACGGAGACCGTCCCGTTGAGCTTTTCTATCTGCCTCTTTACCACGTCGAGGCCGACGCCCCGCCCGGAGACATTGGTAACGCTCTTCGCCGTAGAGAAGCCGGGGCTAAAGATCAGGTTGAAGGCCTCGGTATCCGAGAGATCCTTGTTCGGATGAATGATACTCCGGTCGACCGCCTTCTTCTTGACGGATTCAACGTCGATCCCGTGACCGTCGTCTTCGACTTGAATGACGATCATGTTGCCTTCGTTACTCGCGCGCATGGAGAGACGCCCCTCCTCCGGTTTGCCTTCCTCTATACGCTCTTCCCGGCCCTCTATGCCGTGGTCTATCGAGTTCCGAACGCAGTGAATCAACGGATCGAGAAGATCCTCGATAACGGACTTATCGAGCTCGGTGTCCTGCCCCTCTAGCTCGAGCTTGACGCTCTTTCCGAGGCTCTTCGAGAGGTCCCGAACCAACCGGGGAAATCGGGAGAACACTTGCGAGATCGGAACCATGCGAATCCGCATGACCCCTTCCTGAAGGTCGCCGGTAATCCGGGAAAGAACACCCGCATTACTTCGAAATTTCGAGCTCGCTCCCTTGAACTGTCCTTCGAACGAATCGAAGCTGGAATGAAGGGAACCGAACCGTTGTCCGATCTCCCTGCGGAGTCGCCGAAGCTCTTGGTTGTCCAACTCGACCCCGAGAAGCTCCGGGAGCTCCTCCACCAGGCGCCGCAGCTCCTCCCGGAGCGCCGCCTTACCCCGGCCGAACTCCGAAAGGGCGTCGCCGAACTCGTTCGCGAGCTGGTTGAAGCTTGCCTTGTTGATTACCGTTTCGCTCACCAGGTTCAGAAGCTGGTCCACCCTGGCGGCGTCCACCCGGAGGACCGACGACGTGGTCTTTTTCTCACCAGGGGCCGAAGACGCCGCCTCGGGCTCTTCGACGGGGCCTGCGGTCTCCGCCGCCCGGGGTGGCTCGCCGGCGGAGAGCTCCTCGGCGGAGAGCTCCTCGGCGGAGAGCTCCTCGGCGACCGATGGGGTTGCCGAAACCGGGGATCCTGCCCCGCCTTGGGGAGTCACCGTCGCGCCCGTGGTTACGTCGGGAATGGCGGTGGCCTTTTCGATCTCTTCGGGGCTCGAGCCGCTCGAAAGAAAGTAGTCGACTTGGGGAAAGAACTCGTCCTCGTAGAGCCGCTCGAGCTCAGGATCGGTCTTCAGAATGGTCCCGAGTCCCTTAAGGGCAGCGTACGCCTGGATACCCCCGACGCTATTCATCGGGTTCGCTTCGTCGAAGGAAACCGAGACCACGTACACCGGGATTCCATCCGGAGCCTCCTTGGACGCAGACGGCTGTGCCGGAGACACCGGCCGGACCGGTGCGGCCGCCTCGGCGGCGGAAGCATCCTCCGCCGAATACCCGGGGCTCTCTCCGCCCACTAAGCTCTTCAAGAGCGCGACGATGTCGCCAACATCCTCGGAATACGCCGAACCTTCCCGGCGTTTCTGAAGCATTTCCTTTATTATGTCGATACATACAAGGAGGGCGTCGACCAGATCCCCCGAGGCGGAAACGTGACCGCTGCGGATCTCATCGAGGGCGTCCTCGACGGCGTGGGTAAACTCGGCGAGCTCCGTCATCTGTACCGTTGCCGCGGCCCCTTTGAGGGTATGGGCGGCGCGGAAAATCTCGTCGATGGCGTCACGGTTGCCTGTGTCGTTTTCGAGGACGAGAATATTGGCTTCGAGGAGCTCGACTTGCGACTCGGCTTCTACGAAGAAGTCCTGAAGCAGTTCTTCGTTTTGGGGATCGAGGTAGTCGCTCATCGTGCTGTTCATGATAGTCATATCTGGCATTAAGTCAATGGTTGGAGGTTACGATCATAATAGCGAAATTATTCCTTTCGACCTTCCGGTCTTACGGAAAGAACCAGGTGTTTAGGCGCATTCTTCTTGTAGCCCTCCTTGTTGCGGTCGCCCTCCCGGTCTCGGCGGCAAACATCTCGGTACCGCTTTTCGAGATGATAACCAGGGCGTCGAACCAGGACGGCGAGTTCGTGCTGACCACCCGGAGTGACGTCGATCTTCTGATCGAAGGAGGTGTAAAGTTCGACGCCTCCCTTGGGCTTAATCTCGACACGGATCGACTCCAGGGGGACGACACGCTTCCGGCGACATACGATCCTACCGTTCTCGATAGCTACCTCGGACGGACCCTCGCCTTTAAGTCTGCCACCATCACCGCGCGGAACGTCGCCGACTCTCCGATAAACCTTACGCACTTCGTCGGCACACTCGAGCCATTCGCCACAGGCCAAACCTTCAGGAGAGATTTCGGGACCCGCATCTTTGCGACGGAGTTCCAGGGTTTTCGCTACTTTCCCCACGGCGTGGTTTACGACGGAATCTACACCCCCCGGGGAACCGGCATAATCGTCGGGACGGACCCACTCAATCAAACCGTCCTCGCGGAGTTCTACGCGTACCAAGACGAGCTCCTCGGTTTGGGCGTCTTCGCAAACGACGCCCGCGTTCTCTTCAATTTTCCCTTGGCAAAGGTGGAGTTTTTTACCGGAGCGTCATATCCTGCAGGTGACTATGGGCTCTACCGGGGCGGAATCATGATGTTTTTCGACACCAACGCCGGGGGACAGTTTTTCGGGCAGGTTGGCGTACCCGCCTGGGACCCCCAGTCCGGTTTCTCCCTGGAAGATTTCTACTTTCTCTTCGAGCCAAGGGTTACGTTTACCAAGGTGGGAGCGGCGCTGACACTCTTCTGGCACCCGGAGGTCTACCAACAGCAGGTTACCGACGAAGAGGGAGCCCTCGACATAAACTTCCGGCTTCAAGTTGGAGTGCAACCGGAGACGGTTCTAAGCGGAGGATTCGACGGCGCAATGGAGTACCGTCCCAACGACGACGAGCAGGTTCGGCTCCTGACATCCCCCTTCCTGAGGCTCTCGACATCCGGGGTTGTCTGGGATTTTCAGATCCGGACCCAACTCTATCCCATCGTTCCGGCCGACGCCTTTCAAGGATTCATCGGTGTACGAACCTCGTTCTAAGAAAACGTTTCTCCTTTTTCTGCTGGTGTTTCTCCTTCTGTTCTCGGCGGTGGGCAAGGTATTCGCCCTTACCGTCGAAGCTGAGTTCGATATCGGAAACCTCGGATTCTCGACTTCTCGGGACGCCGATACCCTGTCTCTCCCCGTTTGGAGCTACCCTTGGGGCTTCCGAGCCGCGGTGGGCGATACCATCTCCGAAAACCTTGCCTACAAAACCGGAGTCGAACGGGATTTTGTTATCCGCAACTTCGCCTTTCTCCAGTTCCAGCACCAGATAAACACGCTGACCCTCGGAGCGGGACCCACTTTCGGCTTCCTGAGCTCGCCGGGCAACCCCGGACTGATCCGCCCCGGGCTTGCGGGTTACATCCGCTGGAACCTCTTTAGCGTCGGTTACGTCTCCCTCGACGCACTCGCGCCCCTTTACAGCCCTTCGGACGAGGCGGACGACTTCTACCAAGCACGCCGGACACTCCAGATGGGCTTCTATCTCCCGAACGTAATCACCACCTTTTCGGTGAGCAAGCGCGAGTTTATCCTGGCCCAGAAATCCAAAGAGGAAGCCGACGCCCTCGTGGAGTATGCGACCGAGGCAGAGGTATTTCAGAAAAACATCCCCTATCGGATTACCCTGCGTTTCGCCTACCAGGACTACCGCAAGTTCTTCGAGGAGTCGGGCACGAGCACCCGCCACGCGCTCGGAGCCCTGGTTTTCGGTACCGGCGTCCGCTGGGACCTGAAGGGCAACGGAAGCTACTACATTAACCTCGACAGCAGCGTCTACACCTTCGGCCGCTTGGCGCTTCTCGGAGAGTTCTCCGACACCGCGTACTTCTTCCGAGCACAAACCGGACTACTCTACTCGCTTCGCGACTAAGAACCTTACACGTATCCCTTCGTCTTAACCTTTCGGCCCGTTGGCCCGGGCCGGCGGCCTCGCCGCCGGTTTAACTCGGGTTCGGTCAATGCAGATAAAAAAGGCCCCCTCTAAACGAGGGGGCCCTAGAAATCTTACCTAATGCAGAAGCCCGAAGGGAGTAGCCTAAGCGCTAATTCTCTTCCTGAGGCACGTTCGGATCGTGCATCTTCTGCTGCTCGAGGTAGCGAAGTACCTGAACGTTACCGAGGCGCCGCAACTCGGCCGACCGTCGGTCCGCTTCCCTTTCCTGCAGGATACCCCAAACGGCTTCGTCGTCGATGTCACGCTGAAGCTGAAGGGTCGCGAGGTCGTACGTAATGGTTACATCGCGAACATAGCTGATAAAATCGCCGCCGATCGCTTCGGAATCACGGTAGAAACGAATTCCGAGGAGCTTTCGCATCGGCTGGAGGTTCGGATAGAGGGGAGAGGTCCGCAATTCGCGGTTTCGAACCGATGTAATGTAGTTCGGGTTCCGCCATTCCAGGGACCTCCACCCTTCGAAGTTGAGGTAGCCGAGGAAAATCTCCTGCTCTTCGTTGTTCTCGTCCTGGAGAACGACGCTGACGCCATGGTTAAAGTTCAGCCCATGAACCGTCATGCTGACCGTCCGGAGCGTGCCCACGTTCTTGACAACACCGAATCCGACGTACTTGTCGCCGGTTCCCACTTGATCCTGCGGCGTTACCAGGGTTCCGTCGGCCTGAACCTCGGTCGCGTCCGCATAGGCCGGGATCTCGAAGGGCGGTTCGATGAGTGCCCAGGAGTTGTAGCTTTCCGTTGGAAAATGCACTCGGACGCCGAGGACGGTCTCGCCGGGAAACTGGGCGGCGTCCTCCCGAACCTGGGCGGGTCGAACCTGCGACAGCGCTTGGTTCTGCACGAACCGAGACGATGATGCCAGCTCGATCTCCCAATTGGGAATCGCGAGAGAGGTCTTCATAAGGGCCTTTTCTTCTTCAGTAAAGACCGTGCCTGCTTGATCGCCGAAGCTCAAAAGCGTGGCCTCGTGATCCGTGGGGTTGTCTGGTGGATAGTCCGCCGTCAGCTGCGTAAAATCAATGAGCGTCGACTGCTCCGCGAAGAGGGCGGCACTCGCAACTAAGGCAATCATCATGACCAGAACGACAATACGTTTCATCCCGTTCTCCTTTGCTAAGGTCTCGGTAACCGTGTCTTTTCACGGTAAATTATACGGAAGGTTACCTCTTTGTCAACGTTTTTCCAGGATCTCATCTATGGACTATTTTGGAACTTTTCATATACCGGTTCAAATGGGACCTGCCCGCCGATCGTTATCACAACCGAGGAAAACAGCCGAAGGTTGTACAGAATGCTTTTCCGGACCGCAAACAGTGCTTCCTCGAGGGGAAGATCCCCCGGAAATATCGCGGCCTCGATACTGAGATCGGCATAGACGACGTCCCCGGAGATGAGTGTGCTGTTCCGAAAAACGTCCCGGGGAAACAGACGCGTACTCTGAATTCCGGTGGGACCCAGGAGCAATTCGTCGATAAGCTGGGCGACCTCGGCTTCTCGCTTCTCCTGCTTCGGCATGAGCCGGACTTCCCCGCGAAGTCGGCCTGACACGGTATCGGGAAAGAAGAGTACCTGTTCCTCAAAGTCGAGAGGAAAGAGAAAGAACCAGAGTACGGAAACCAGGAGGCTACCGAGGTAAACGCCGGCTGCTAAGAGTGTGGTGCGGTCTTGGAATAGGATATTCACTTCTCATAGTCTTCGATAAATGAAGTGATCCCATTATAGATACCCAGGGCGAGTTGGTTCAAGTACGCGTCCTGCCGGAGGCGCACACCCTCCTCGGCGTTGGTCACGAACCCAACCTCTACGAGGACCGAAGGCATTCTGGCGTTTCGGACGACGAACCAGGTCTCCTCCTTGAGTCCTCGGTTCGGGGAAACTACGCCGATTTCCCCGTCGAGTCCCTTGAGGATCCGCTGAGCCAAGAGGATACTCTCGACGCTGAACTCCTCTTCCCGAATGGTGTTGAGGATGGAGAGGACCTCCGGGTCCTGGGTACCCACGAGGGTCGGGGAGACGAGATCCGGCCGGCGGTAGTCTTCCGGGAGGTACCAGACTTCGAAGCCCGATGCGCGGCTATTGAGCGACGCGTTCGCGTGGATCGAGACGAAGAGAATGGCCTCCCCGGGTTCGTAATCTATTTCGTTCGCGATGGCGGTACGTTCTTCGAGGGTCAGATAGACGTCCTCGTCCCGAGAAAGTACGATCTCCTTATGAGGAAAGCGCTCCCGCAAGAGAGCCTCGAGTCGAAGCCCCACGGTAAGCACCACGTCTTTTTCGTTTGTTTCCACGGCGACGCCGTCCACGACGTAACGCCCGATGGCACCCGGGTCCCGGCCGCCGTGTCCCGGGTCGATAAAGATTGCACCTACCCTCCGGCGTCTGTTTGACTCCTCGCGAGGAGCGAAAATCGACACGATCTGCTCTGCGCTTTCTTCGGAAAAGACGATCGTCCGGCCCGTGAGGCGAATGCCCGGAAGGTGAACCGTCCGCGAAAAATTGAGCACTGCAGTCGGATCCCCGGGACGAAACGAGAGCCGAAAGGGGCCTTTTCGCAGAACACCCATCTCGCGGAAGGGGTCCCAATCGAAATGGGCGTCGACCTCCTCGATAAGGGTGTCAAGATCGACCGACTGACCGAAGACGGCGGACGGCAGGAGAACCGTCACAATTATCAGCGCAAAGATTCGTCGTCTAACCATGCCCTCACTCGATCCGGATACTCTCTTATAGTATCGAGAACAAAGGCCCCGGCCTGAAGGCTTCCTCGAAGAACTGCCTGCCAGAATACCGCCTCCAAGCCTCCGGCGCCCCGGGGGCGTTGCTCCAAACCGTACTCTTCGAGAAGCCGGGCCACGACTCGATCGGCGGTTCTTCCGTGCCAATCGACTTCCCGGAAATGGTCCCCGACGAGGAAACCTCCGACGGCGGAAAGGGAATCCGGAATTTCCCAGGAGAGGCGGTCGAGATCAGGAAACGCCTCGAGGGACCTACGAAACGCCCAGTGGCTCGATGGAACACCGGAGCCGAAAAGCCAATCCCAGGTCTCCCTCCGGCCCGCCTCGAGACGGACATCGATCAAATCCAGCGCTCCCTCCACCTGCCGGAGGCTCTCTTTAGGCGTTTGCGCCGCAACGATGACGTTTCCGCACTTTTCGACGTTGTTCCGTGGGAAGGTCACCTCGTCCCCTTCTTCTGCCTTCCAAAAGAGCTCCCGGACACCCGGTGCCTTTCTCGCCGCCGGAAGCCCTCGAATCGTCGCGACCCGACCCGGAAGTGAGATGACCGCCCGCTCGGAAGAGACGTTTTCTTCCCGGGGTACCGAAGGAAGGTCCGGCTCCTCGCCGATGGCCAGTCGGATCGCCGCTTCGGTAAGGTCGATCCCCGAGGCGTAGGGATAGGTCCACCCCGACATGTATCCCCCGGAGAGGCGCCCGGCAATTTCTCCGACGACGGGCCCCTCGGGGCCGAGAAAGATGTCCCCTTTCGCTGCGCCGTGGCTCAGCCCGAGGGCCTCGATACCCCGCCGGAAGATCTCCTCAACCCGGATTCTCTCCGCCTCCGACAGAGAGGTCGGCATGGTGTGGCCGATCTCTACAAAGTAGGGTTCGAAGCGAATGTGCCGGTCGGCCACGCCGGTTACGACGATCTTACCGTCCCAGGTCAGGGCGTCGAGGCTGAGCTCTCTTCCCTGTATTAGGCCTTCGAAGATTACGCGCCGGCTTCGAGAGAGCTCCAAGGCCAATTCGACGGCCGACGAGAGCTCGTCTTCCGAAGTGACCTTTCGGACACCCCGGGCGCCCATGCTATCGACCGGCTTGACGACCAGGGGAAGACCCACCTCCCTTAGAGCTTGCCGCCGGGTTTCTCGGCCGGAGTCGTCGGCGGACACGAACCGAGGGACCGGAACCCCGGCGTCTTCGAGAGTCCGGCGCATCAGCTGTTTTTCGGTGGCCCGGAGGGCCGCTTCGTAGCTGTGCCCCGGCAGACCGAGGCGGTCGGTAAGCCATGCCACCACGTAGGCGAAGTCGGTACCGGCGGTAAAGACCCCCCGGAGCGCCCCTTCCAACTGAGCGAGGGTCCGGGCGTTCCCGAGGAGGGCTTCCCCGTCTTTGAGGTCCGTGTGGAAGAATCGGTCCGAAAGAGCCACTCCCGGAGCTTGATCGTTGCCGTCGGCAACGGCGACCCCGAGCCGAAGCTTCCGGGCCGCTTGGATTGCCGGGAGCTGCATGACGCCCCCCCCGAGAATCAGTATCCAGCCGTTCTTACGCATCGCGGGCTTCTCCCCGCCGCCGGGCGACAAGCTCGAAGGTGTCACCGAGCCCGAAAAGCGTGCTCACGGCGAAGAGCAACTTCCAGAGAAGGCCTCCTTCGCGGATCCCCCGGGCCCCGGGGAAACGCTCCGGGTGATGCCCCGTAACCCGCGTCGCGACGACCTTAAACCCGAACCGTGGAAGGACTCGCCGGGCAATCTTCGGAGACCAAACGGTTGCATGGTCTCCGGGGCTCGCCTTCAAGAAGCCGCTACGGTCCCGACGGCCGGAGATACCGGTCAGGTTCGGCGTACTCAAGGCAAGAAGGCCTCGGTCCCCCGGAGCGCCGCGTTCTACAAGCTCTGCCAGGAGGCTCAATACTCCCCCAAGGTCGGGAAAATGCTCGATTACGAACCAGAGGCTCACGAGGTCGAAGGTCTCCCGGTCGAAGGGGCGAGTCTTTCGAAAATTCCTCAGATCCCCCGTCCAGACGTTCTCAAAGCCCTGCTCCCTACAGAAGGTGATGGCCTCCCGGGAGACGTCGACTCCGTAGGAGACGTAACCCCGTTCCGCCAAGGCGGTTAGAAAGGCGCCGAAGGCGCAGCCCAGATCCAGAGCGCTCTTTGGCGGGCACAGCCCGGTCCTCTTCTCAAGAAAGGCCAGCCGGTCTGCCCCCCGCTCGACAATCGACGGGAGGTCCTCGACGTACGAGCGCCCGTATTGGGCCTGATACTCCTCGAAGAAGTACGCCCCGTCGTAGTCTATTCCCGAATCCGAAAGCCGGTGGGCGAAGACCATGGTGCACTCGCTGCACCGGTAATGGGTGCGCCCCGGAGACCGGGAGACCACCGGACTCTGGGTGTTGCCGCATACCGGGCAGGGTGCGGGGCCCGCCTCGGAGACGCGGGCGATCGTCTGCGGCAGACCCCACCCTTGCCCCGAAGGTGCGAAAGCGCCGGCGTAGCCGGTTACCCCGGAAGGTGTAACTCCCTGAAGAATCTGCCGTCCTTCGGCCGACCGGAGGGAGAAAAACCCGTGGCGCCGGGCAAGGCGCCGGTGGTAGCCGCTCGGGTGCATCAGCACTACATCGGCCCCGGCCCCGAGAGCCTCGAAGGCCGTCAGGCCGAAGGCGGTAACGACGATATCGAAGCGAAAGAGCTCCTCCCGGAGGCTTTCGGGAGACGAGAGAACCTCTACCCCCGGGGGAGCGGCTCTGCCGGCCGGGATGGTCACGGTCAGCTGCCCCGGATCGACGCCTTGGCGCACCAGATAGCGAAGGCACTTTTCGGTAAGACCCCGGGAATCCTCGCCACCGAAGGAGACGAGAATTCGGGCCCTGCTGTTCTTCCGCTTCTCGGGACCCTCTGGGAGGGCGGACGGTTTTCGGACCCGCCGCCGGGTGGGCATCTTGAGGAAGTCGGTCGACCCGACGTTTGCCGGGAGGCGCTCTCTAAGACGTGGGAGCGTGTCGATCAGGTAGTCGCAATCGGCCCGGCCCGGGCCCCCGGCATCGATCCCGACGGTAAGGCACCACCTCCGGGCGGCGCGTACGGCGGCCCGGTCGACCTTCGGGGAATCGAAGATGACGGTCGATACCCCGGGAGACTCGGGGTACGAGAGAGCCGGGGGAAGGAGCCGGGCGACGTCGGCCTCGCCGTAGGCCCTGAGGAGAAGGCTACGGAGCCCCTGGTAGCGATTCTCGTCCGGGGCACCGAGAAAAACCGGAAACCCGAGTTTCCCGATCGCCTGGGCCAGTTCGAAACTCCTGCGCGCGTGGCCGCTTCCGAAACCGGGACGAGACTCCGGGAGTAGGAGAATCATCGGCCGGCGCGGGACCCCACCGCCCGCACTACCGGGGTGTAGGACTCCTGATACCAGTCCACGATGTCGCGTATCTCGACGGGAAACGAGAAACGCAAGTCTTCGACAATCCCCTGGAGGTGTCGGTAGTCTTCCCAGGTATCGAGGGTAACCCGGGCGTAGGGGCACCGCAGAGGTTCCGGAGCCGGCACCCGGACAATCGAAAACCGGTCCGGATGGTTGTACAAAAATGGCGTGACGTGCTCCCGGTCGTACTGCTTGGAAGCCTTCTTCCAAGCGATCTCGAGGGCCTGACGGCGCACAACCTCGACGCCGGTCCCCAGAGGAAGCCCCGTGAGCGCCGCGAAATCGGCATTCTTCCTGCGCCGGAGTGACAGGACGAGCTCGGTTGCCTCGGGCGAGACAAAGGGGTTATCCCCGGTTGCCCGAACGATGGTGTCGACGCCGTATCGTTGAGCCGCCCGGAGAAACCGGTCGAGAACGTCTTCCGGGTGCCCGACGAAGAGGTCAAAGCTGCACAGTCTCGAGAGGGGCCGGAGCCGATTCGCGCTTCGGTCGTCGGTCAAGAGGACGTAGTGGTCCGCCTCCACCGAGGTAAGCGCCCGCATCGCGTGCTCCACGATGGTAATGCCTCCCAGATTCAGGAGGGCCTTCTCCGGGAGGCGGTTCGAGTCGAGGCGCGCCTGGAGAAAGATGCCGATCTTCTCAGTCATTCGTTCGTATCCCACAACTCGGTCACTCTCTTTGCGTCTTGAAGAAATCGATAACGGTTTTGGTCAACCCAGGAGCGAATCTCCCGCATCAGCCGGAGTGCCTCTGCC
>CAYPUT010000086.1:0-12834 GCA_964413945.1 uncultured Spirochaetaceae bacterium | reverse complement strand
ATCCAGTTGGTCCCGGAGCTCCCGGTAAAGATCCCAGAGGCGCTGATTCCGGGCGTCGGTGGAGGCCACCTCGGTTCCCCTGTCGGTGAGTCTCCACCGTACCCCGGCGTCGCCCTCCTCTGTTTTCCGGGCGAGCCCCGAGGATAGAAGCGTCCGGAGCCCCTTTGTCGCTCGGTGCCCCCGGAGCCCGGAGATAAAGGAATCCGGAACCGCTCCTTCGACCTCGCCGTGGTCGTAGGCGTAGTGGTAGAGGTCCCGCATGACGTTTCGCGCGGCGAACCGCCGACGATCCCTTCTCCGCCGGAGGAGGCTCCATACCAAGCCACGTCCCGGAGCCGCCGCAATCGAAAAGGCTACCAGAAGGAAGGCGACGACGATTATCGTGGGGCCCGTGGGAATATTGCGGTCGACCGCGCTGATCACGGCGCCGGTACCCCCGGCGAAGGCGCCGAAGAGACCCGCCAAGACGATCATCTGCTCGAGGCGGTCGGTCCATTGCCGAGCGGCAACCCCCGGGGCTATCAAGAGACCGACCATCAGAACGACCCCGGCCATCTGCAAACCGAGGACGACGGCCACCACCAGGAGAAAGATAAGAACACCGGTGAGCCACTCGACGCGAAACCCGTTAGCTCCGGCAAACTCCGGGTCGAAGGTGACGAGCTTGAACTCCTTCCAGAAGACCCCAACGATTAGGAAGGCTGCGGCCCCGACCAGGGCGATCAGAAGGATGTCGCTCCGTCCGACCGCCGCCGCCTGTCCGAAAATAAAGGTGTCGAGGCCCGCCTGGCTCGCGTCCGGCCGGCCCTGTATGTAGGTAAGGCCCGCGATACCCGCGGCGAACCAGACCGCGAGAACGATTCCCATCGCCGCGTCCTCCTTTATCCGGGTACGTCGGGTCAACAGCCGAACGAAAAGCAGGCCGAGCCAGCTCGCGACGCCGGCGCCGAGGAGGAGCGCGGGGAGGCTCCTTCCCGCCACAAGGAAGGCCGCCGCGACACCCGGCAGGGCGGCGTGGGAGAGGGCGTCACCGAGAAGACTCTGCCGCCGGAGGACCGCGAAGCTCCCGAGAACCCCGGAGACGAGTCCGAGGAGGGATCCCCCGAGGGCGACGACCCTCAAGGTGTAGCTGTAACGCACCCCGAGTAACGCGGGAAAGAGGGGGAGAAAGCCGGCCGCGACGATGGCTGAGACGAGAATAGCGGTCCACCCGCTGCGGTCTTCGGTCATGTTGCGCTGCTCCGGAGGGCCGCGACGCCGCCGCCGTAGGTCTTCCGCAGGAGCTCCGGCGTAAAGACGTCCCCGGCGGGTCCACTCGCGATTACTTCGACGTTCAAGAGCGTTACCCAGTCGAAGTACTCCGACACCGTCTGAAGGTCGTGGTGGACAACCACGACGGTCCGCCCCCGGCGGTTCAGCTCCTTGAGAATCGCGACGATCGCCTTTTCGGTTACCGCGTCCACCGCTGCAAAGGGCTCGTCCATAAAGTAGAGCTGGGCGTCTTGCACCAGAGCCCGCGCTAAGAAGGTGCGCTGTTGCTGTCCACCGGAGAGTTGGCTGATCTGCCTCCCGGCAAGGTCCGATAGGCCGACCTGCTCCAAGGCGTAGAGGGCAAGCTCCCGCTCCCGGTTCCCCGGGCGGCGAAACCACCCCAGACGACGGTAGAGCCCCATGGTGACGACGTCGAGAACCGTGGTCGGAAAGTCCCAGTCGACGCTTCCCCGCTGCGGTACGTAGCCTACCAGGTCCCGAGCCTTTTCGTAGGGCAGGTCGAAGAAACGGACCTGTCCCGCCGCCCGGGGAACCAGGTTGAGAGCGGCCCTTATCAGGGTGCTCTTTCCGGCCCCGTTCGGCCCGACGATCGCCATCAACACGCCCTGGGGGATCTCGAGATCGACGTCCCAGAGGGCCGGCTTGCTGTTATACGCGACCGTCAGGTCGTCTATCGCGATCGCCGGAATCCCGGGATCAATCGCACTCGGCATTCACTACCTCCTCCGGGGGAATCGGGGTTAGTCCTTCGGGCCACGCCGGAATCTCGATCTCCACCCCGGCGCAGCGGTACGAGTGGAGAATGGTCAGAACGTTTTCCGCGAGCATCCCGACGTAGGTGCCCCCGAAGGTACCCGGGACCCCCATCGCGTCGGAATAGAGCTCCCTAAGCCCCGTGTCGACGCTGCCGCCTTCGGCGTCGACGGCTTCGACCACGGCGCCGATGGTGTTCGGGGGGATACTACTCTCGACGAAGAGGACCGGTATGTCGTTTTCGATGACAAAGTCTACCGTCCCTTCGATGTCGCCGACTCCCGCCTCGTCCTGGGTGCTAATCCCCTGAATCCCCGCTACCCGCCATCCGAAGGCCGCGCCGAAGTAACCGAACGCGTCGTGAGAGGTGACCAAGTGGCGCTGCCCCGCCGGGACCCGGCTCATGCCTTCCTCGGCCCAAGCGTAGAGCGAGCGCAGCTTTTCGGCGTAGGTCTCGGCGTTTTGGGAGTACACTTCGGCCCCTTGCGGATGGAGCCGTCCGAGGGTTTCCGCGAGGCCGGTAGCCGTAAGCTCCCAATTCCTCGGGTCGAACCAGAAGTGAGGATCGTCGGTTCCCGATCCGACGACGAAACCCGCCTCTTTGACGGGGCGAGAGAGGGCGTAGACCTGGACGTCGCGTTCCCCGAGGGCTTCGAAGACCGCGTCGAACTGTCCCTCGAGGTGGAGGCCGCTGTACACCACCATATCCGCTGCGTTCATCGCCGCGATGTCACTCTCCGTCGGTTGATAGAGATGCGGATCGACTCCGGGGCCCATCAGGGGCGTGATATCAATACCCGGCACCCCCTCGGTGAGTATCTTCGTCAGATCCGCCGCTTGGGTGGTCGTGGCAACGATTCGAAATAGACCATCGATACCCCGTGTTCCCGCCTTGTATTCGGTGGCGCTCCCTGGAATGTCTCCCCGGCACCCGCTGAGAAGCCCGGGGGTCGCGAGTCCGACTAGGAAGTAGAGGACGATCGCTTTCCACCTTCGTTGGCGCATTGTAGCCGCTCCTTGTTTTTGACCAATCAAAATATTACTATTGCATATTCAAAGTGTCAACAGGCTCGTTGACAGCTCCAATGAACCGCAGAATAGGTTGACAAAGACTGGACCTTCGGTTTAGAATTAGATCAACCTTACATTACTAGTATGAGCTAACAGTTTCCGGATCTATCGGAGGAGTATCAATGGTGGAGCATGTCACCTTCAAACATATCAAGGACCTCTCGCCCGGGGAGAGCGGTAAGATTGTCGGATACGAGAAAGGCGATCCTGCCTACAAGGCGAAGCTGCTCTCCATGGGGCTGACCAAAGGGATAGAGGTTCGTCTCATAAAGCGGGCGCCTCTGGGCGATCCGATTGAGCTCGAAGTCCGGGGCTACCGGCTATCGTTGCGGAAGGACGAGGCCCACACGCTTATTCTCGAAGCCTCGAACGAGGGGGGGGCGGCATGAGCGATACGACCAAGACCGTAACCCTCGCCATCGCCGGAAACCCCAACAGCGGAAAGACGACCCTCTTTAACGGCTTGACCGGAAGCCGGCAGCGGATCGGAAACTGGCCCGGTGTCACCGTGGAGAAGAAGGAGGGGCCGGTCAGGCTCGACGCCCTGAGCGAGCTCTTAGTCGCCCCCTATATCCCGGCGCCGGGACATACGGATATTGTCCACGAGGGCGACGTCGCTACGGCCGGCGGAACGGCTCATCTGGTCGACCTTCCGGGTATCTACTCGATCTCGGCGACCTCGGAGGACGAGATTATTGCCCGGGACTATCTGTTGAGCGGCGACGCCGACATGGTTCTGAACATCATCGATGCAACCAACTTCGAACGGAACCTCTACCTCACGATCCAGCTGATCGAGATGCGTATTCCGGTAATCGTGGTCTTGAATATGATCGATCTGGCCGAGAAAGACGGAGTCGAAATCGACACCGAGCATCTCCGTGAACACCTCGGGGTTCCGGTAATCGCGGTAAGCTCGATCCGGAAGGAAGGAATCCAAAGAGTCAAGCGCGTCATCACCGAAGCCGTTCGGGATCGACGAGTTTCAGAGGTTTCCATCCCTTACCCGGATCCGATGGAGCGTCAGATTGAGGCCTGGGCCGCCCGGCTCTCGTCCGTAGCTACTCGGATCGGAACGACCGAGCGGTGGATCGGAATCAAGCTTCTGGAGGGGGATCCCTGGATTCTTACTCACGTTGCCCAATCGGGCACCCTTACTCGGCAGGAGGTGTCCGACGCTATCGCGTCTCTCGAGTCGGAGCTTCATGAAGACGTCGATGTGCTCCTGGCGGACGCCCGGTACGGCTTCATCCATGGACTCGGGCGTCATGTCTCCCGCAGACGGATCGACCGCGAACGAGCGACCTCCATAGTCGACCGCTTCGTGATGAGTCGAGCCCTGGGTATTCCGATCTTTCTCGGCGTAATGTATTTGGTCTTCTGGCTTACGATCGCCGTCGGCGGTGCGTTTATCGACTTCTTCGATATTCTCTTCGGGACCGTCTTCGTGGACGGCTTCGGCGTTCTTCTGTCCTCAATGGGCTCTCCCGAGTGGTTGATCGGAATTCTTGCGGGGGGCATCGGAGCGGGTGTTCAGACCGTCGCTACCTTTCTGCCCATCATCTTCATGATGTTCTTGATGTTGGCCCTCTTGGAGGATTCGGGATACATGGCCCGGGCGGCCTTCGTAATGGACCGCTTTATGCGGCTTATCGGTCTGCCGGGGAAGTCCTTCGTACCGATGATGGTCGGCTTTGGTTGCACGGTCCCCGCCATCATGGGAACCCGGACCTTGGAGACCAAGAAAGACCGCTTCATGACCATTTTTATGTCGCCCTTTATGAGCTGCGGCGCCCGGCTTCCGGTCTACGCCCTCTTCTCGGCGGCATTCTTTCCCCGAGCCGCGGGGCTCGTCACCTTCAGCCTCTATATCGGAGGTATCGTTCTCGCCATTCTCACCGGCCTTTTTCTCAAGATGACCATCTTCAAGGGAACGGTCTCTCACTTCGTCATGGAGCTTCCCCCGTATCACGTACCGCGGCCGGGGCACATCCTGCGCAGCGCCTGGCATCGCCTCCGCGTATTCGCGGTCAGAGCCGGCGTCACCATCGTAATTGCGGTTTCGATTCTTGCCTTCTTTAACTCTCTTGGAACCGACGGCAGCTTCGGTAACGAAGATACCGAGCAATCGGTTCTCGCCTCCGTCGGCCGGACGATCACCCCGGTCTTTACCCCCATGGGAATCGAGAAAGAGAACTGGCCGGCTACGGTTGGCCTCTTTACGGGTCTTTTCGCCAAGGAGGCCATCGTCGGAACCCTGAACTCTCTCTACAGCCAGAACGAAGCGCCGGAGCTCGACGCCGAAGGATTCGATCTTGCAGGCGGGGTTTCGGAGGCCTTTTCTACCATACCGGAGAACCTCGCCGGAGTAGGAGGCGGCTTGGTAGATCCCCTCGGTCTAGGGCTAATCGGGACCGACGAGGACGCCCTTCTCGAGGAGCTCGAGACCGACGGAGCGGTGTTCCGCCGGATGCGAGATCAGTTTACCCCTCTAGGCGCCTACGCCTACCTGCTCTTCGTGCTTATCTACTTTCCCTGCGTCGCAGCTCTCGGCGCGGCGGTACGAGAGATGGGGCGAGGGTACGGATGGCTCTTGGCCGGCTACCTCACGGTCCTTGCCTGGGCGGTAGCGACCCTGTTTTATCAGCTTAGCTCGGGACCTCGGATTGGGGCGGTGATCGGTGCTCTATCGGTTATCGTCGGCCTCGCCCTTGTCTTCGTCGTCCTCGGCCGGGCAACGAGCCGGTTCGGCGACCACTCGTCCGAGGGCGCGCCGTCCGGGAGCAGCGATTAGATGCTTCTAACCGAGGTACGGGCGGCTCTGAGAGCCCGGGGGAGCGCCACGCTCTCACAGCTTGCCGCCGAGACGGGTATCGACCCGCGGTTCCTAAGCGCCGCTCTCGCCCACTGGGAGCACCGTGGCCGGGTTCGCCGGCACCGCGGTCTTCCGTCGACCTGTTCCTCGGTAGCCTGCAAGAGCTGTCCCCTGGTGCCGGTCTGTCGCTCCGACGAGGAGAGGTCCGAAAGGGTGGAGCAGGAATACGTCGAGTGGATCGAGGCGGATCGAGAGACACGGGCGGCGCGGTAGGCCGGGGCGCCTCAGGAACCGACTTCTTCGGGCTCTTTTATGCAGTCGACGGTATAGCGGCTTTCGCAGAGTCCGCTGCAGCCCGAGTCCCAGAGGAACTTGTCGCCCACCTTGTTCGCGTAGTGGGCGTTGAACTGCACCAGACGGCAGAGGACCGCCGAAGGCAGGCTGTGCTCTATCCGGCCGGCGACATTTTCCGCGGTGGACCTCGGTACGCCGAGGACGTTGTGGAGGAAGTCCAGGGTCGCCCGGTGACGCAGCATAAGGTCCCGTCCCGCCTGTGACCCCTGTTCCGTAAGGGAGATAATGCCGTACGGTTCGTAATCGACCATCCCCTTCTCGGCAAGCCCTTTGACGATGTTGGTTACCGTCGGCGCCTTTACGTCGAGCGTTTTGGCGATATCCTTGACCCGGGCCACCCGCTGCTCGGTTTCGAGACGAAAGATCGTTTCGAGGTAGCGTTCCTGGGTATCCGTCAGCCCGCTAATTACACTCACATTGTTAGTCTAGCCGAACTCTTGCCGGAAGTCAATTCCGCCGGGACTTGCCCTATCCCGTGAACGACGACTACTATGCCACTACCCCATGCCGAGTAGCACGGTCGAGCAGTACATAAAAAAGATCTATCAGGCCATGGAGGGGGAGGCTCGAGAGCTACTTCCGATGAAGCGTGTCGTGGAGGCGATGGATGTGACCCCCGGGACGGCAACCTCTATGGTCAAACACCTCCACGAGTTGAGGCTTCTCCGTTACCGTCCCCGTCAGGGGGTCGCTCTGACGGACAAGGGGGAGGAGCTGGCCCTGAACATGATCCGCCGGCACCGCCTAATCGAGACCTTCTTGGAACAGACCCTCGGTTACGATTGGGGAGAAGTGCATCAAGACGCCGAGACCCTCGAGCACGCGGTTTCGGACCTCTTCATCCAGCGCCTCGACCGGTACCTCGGCTTTCCGAATGTCGACCCCCACGGAGACCCTATTCCCACCGCGAGCGGCGACTATGCGGAGGGAGAGGCTATACCTCTCGACCGGTGTCCTCCGGGTACCCTCCTGCAGGTGATGCGTCTAAGGGACGACGAGCCCGCCTTCTTAGATCTGATGAAGAGCCACAATCTAGTACCGGGACAACGGGTTATTCTCGAGGGGCTCGACGCCGTCGCGGGGACCATAACCGTCGAGAACCCCGAAACCGACGAGGTCTTCGTGATGAGCTGTCTCCTCGGCCCCCGGATTCTGGTGGCTCCCGTCTAATCCCGCTTATCTTCCCGTCGAGGCTCGATGTGAGTGATGACGTGGGTCTCCCGTCCGAGGACGTCCCGGAGGCGTGTCTCCACGTCGCTCGCAAGGTCGTGGGCCTCGAGAACGGTTGCGTCGTTGTCGATCCGAATGTGGACTTCGACGGCTATCGTGCTTCCGAGGCGCCGGGTCCGGAGGTCGTGGGGGTCCGAAACCCCGGGAACTTTGAGTATTTCGCTGACAATCTGCCGCTGCTCGTTCTCCGGGAGGCCGACGTCGGTCATCTCCCTCGCCGCCCGAATAGCCGTCGCGACGCCGACCCAGACGACTGCGGCGGCAACCAGGATTCCTGCGGCGGGGTCGAGTACCGCCCAGTCCGCTCCCAAAAGCCGGGCCGCGCCGATGCCGAGTACGGCGGCGACCGAAGAGAGGGCGTCCGCCCGGTGATGCCAGGCGTTGGCGGTAACCGCGGGGCTGCTGTTTTCGCGTCCCATGTGGGCCGTTAGCTGATAGAGACCCTCCTTCGCCAGGACGGAGAATGCGGCCACCCAAAGGGCCGCAACGCCGGGAAGCGCCAAGCTCTCGCCGCCGATGGTCGCTAGAACCGAAATGCCGGCACGCCATCCGAAGGAGCCGCCGGCGAGTATCAGAACCACGCCGACAAAAAAGGCCGCGAGCGTCTCGAAACGCCCGTGGCCGTAGCGGTGGTCGGCGTCCGGGGGCCGCCCGGCCGCCCAGATGCCCCAAAAAACGGCGATGTCGGTTACGAGGTCCGAGAGGGAGTGGATACCGTCCGCGATGAGGGCGAAGCTGCTCGCGACGACCCCGACGGCGACTTTTATCGCCGCGAGCGCCACGTTTACCGCGGCCCCGAGGATGGTGACGCGCTCGAGCTTACGGATATCCACGGAAAGAACCTCTATGCGACGGTGTAGCCGGCGCCCTTGTCACCGAGGAAGCCCCATGTAGCACACCCCACGATGGCAGTAGCTCTTGCCGGGCCCGCGCTTTTGCATAGCATGAATGGGGAGATTCTTCCACTCCAGAGGCGCCGGAGATTCCACCTCGATAAAATAGCCCCCGGCCATCAACGCCCCGATATCGAGAAAGGCGTTCTGAATCGCACCGGAGGCCCCAAGCTCGTCGTAGAGGTCCCCCTCTTGGATCCTGTATCGGAGCAGTGCGACCTCGGCGAGGGAGACACTCGAGGGGTAGGGCATGTCGTACCCGCTCGCCGGTATCGGCTGGAAATCCGCGTTCTCCGCTTCGAACCAGGCTTCCGCCTTCCGGAAGGCGAGGGTGCCCTTCAGAAGCGCCGCCATAACCCCGGGATCGACCTCCCGGTCCTCTCGGAGATAGGTGGCAAAAAGGAAGAGGGCGGCGTAGTCGCTCAAAAACTGATCTTCCTGTAACTGCCCTTCCAAGGAGCTATGGGCCAGAGACCCGTCGGTCAGATGCTCGGCAACGAGGGCGGAGAACACTTCTTCGGCCCGGACCCCGGCCTTTTCGACGCCGAGGTGCCGCTTTAGCTGAAGCAGTGCGATACCGGCGAGGGCGTTCCAACTGGTGATGAGCTTCCGGTCGACCCCCGGTTGCGGCCGGCGCATCCTCTCTTCGAGGAGCTTCGCCATGACGGCGTCGAGGTCGTCGGGCTGAAGCCCCTTCGCGGCAAGGGCTTCCGGATCCCGCATGACTAGATGATTCTTGCCTTCGAAATTTCCCGAGTCCGTGACGACGAAGGTCCGTTCGAAGTCTTCCCAGAGATCCGGAGGTACGAGCTTCTCCAGCTCCTCCCGGTCCCAGAGGTACGTCGCGCCTTCGGTGTGGTCGGTGTCCGCGTCGTGGGAGGATACGTAGAGGTCTCCTGAGCGAAAGTCGCGCTCGAGGCAGCCGAAGGTGCGGAGGGCGGCCCGGCGGTAGAAAGGCTCGTCGAAAAAACGGGCGGCGAGGCTCAAGCTCCAGAGCGACATCGCCTGGTCGTAGAGCATCTTCTCAAAGTGGGGAATCTGCCACCCGGGGTCGACGCAGTAGCGAAAGAAGCCGCCTCCGACGTGATCATGGAGCCCCCGATAGGTAATGGCGTCGAAGGTCCTCCGGAGGGACGCAGACGCCGATTCGACCGTCGCCGGTGCCTTTTGGTCCGGCGCGTCGCCCGGGTGTCCCCCTGCAGCCGCCGCGTAGAGAAGAAAGAGATTCGGGCAGTGGGGCGGGAACTTCTGACGGCCGGCGAGGCCCCCTTCTTCCGGGTCGTAGCTCTCGGCTACCTTCGAGACCGCCTCGGCGAGGCCCTCGTCGTCGAGAAACCCTCGGGGGAGCTCGGCTCCACCCGGGAGCTCGAACGGCTGAACGTCATCCCCTTTCTCCCGGTAGAACCGGGTTACGCGATCCAAAATTTCCGGGAAGGCCGGAATACCGTGGACCGCCGTCGGCGCGGCGTAGGTCATGGCAAAGAAGGGGTAGCCCTTTGGCGTCAAAAACGCGTTCAGCGGCCAGCCGCCGTTTCCCGTCGTCGCGACCAGAAAATCCATCAGGTACTGGTCGATGTCCGGTCGCTGCTCCCGGTCGACCTTGATGCTGACGAAGTCGCGGTTCAGGATGGCGGCGACATCCGGATGGCTGAAGGCTCCCCGGGCCATCACGTGGCACCAGTGGCAGGTCGCATACCCGACGGAGACGAAGAGCACCTTGTTCTCTTCTTTGGCGTGTTCGAGCACCTCCGGCTTCCACTCCTGCCACCATACCGGGTTGTCGGCGTGTTGCCTGAGGTACGGCGAGACGGCGCGATTCAAGTTATTGCTTTCAAAATCCATAAGCGTACACGTTAGAAGGGGAGGACGTAGACGAAATCCGGTTCCTCGAGAATCCGAGTCTCCTCGACGAGGATAACCGGACGCTGAACCATACTACCCCCTTCCCTGGCGACCGTAGTCGACAGGCGACCGGAGACCTCGAGCCAGGTTCCTTCGGGAACAGCCGGTAACTCGCCGTCGAGAGCCGTTCCGAGAAAGATCGCGTCGCTTCCACAACACCAGAGGAGATAGCGACCGATCATCGGACCCTCGGCTCCGTGGAGGCTCAAGAAACCGTCGATTCGGACTTCCCGTCCGTCGCCTATCTCCGGAGAGCTCGTGAGCGCGTCGTGAAGGTGGAAGTAGCTCGCCGAGTCGAAGACGATGGGGCCGTCTTCGTTTAGAAGGCGGGCGGCCACGTCATCGATCTTGGGGGCTTGTTCGTCGGACCGCCCCGTAGAGGGGGGCATCGTGCCCCGGCCGCCGACGGCGGGTGCCCCCGGGGTCGCGGCAGTCAGCACGAGAAGCACCAGCGGAAAGAGAAAGACGACGAATCCCCGGTCGGGTTCGAAGGATCCTCTTCCGGGGCGGAGCAGGGTAAGGAGGCCGAAGGCGAGGATAAGGAGGGCGGCAGCCGCAGTCAACGCGACCGCGCCGACTCCCGACGATCCACGGCGAAGTACGAGAATCGCCGGCACCGTGAGGCCATAGATTAAAAGAATCGCCCCCCAGACGATGTTGTTTCGTTTCGTCATGACAGTATCTCCAAGGTAGACCAGGACACGAGGGAAGACAAGAGGATCGAGAGAAGGGCTATCAGCAGAGACACGTCGATCGCGAGCCCCCAGCCGAGTCGACGCCGAAGAGCCCCGGCGACGCGGAGGGATCCCCAGCCGGTACCCAAGAGGTACGCCAGGGCTATGCTCGGCTGCCCGAGAGGGAAGAGACTCAAGGCTACCGCACCTGCTGCGCCAGGGGGTGGGGAGGCAAGAGCCCCGGTGGCGAAGGCCAGGATGGCGGCGGGAAAGACCATGCTCTGTAGACCCGTCGTACCGAGGAGCGAATGGAGGGCGGCGGCAAGGAAGGCACCGAAGAGCAGGTCGACGGAGTGGTCGTAACTGCGCTGCACTATTCGACTCGAAAGCTCCTCTTCTTTCGGCGGTGGAGCCGCCGATCCAACGGCCTTCTCCCGCATTCCGGCCGACAACAGGAGCCGGACTACCAGCCCGACGATCAGCCCTCCCGCGATCACGAAGAAGAGGTAGTAGAAGGGCAGTACGATCTGCCGGCGGAAAACCACGAAAACCGAGAGGAGAAACAAGGGATGGAGCGCTCTCGAAAGGATGATCCGGTACCACGCCGACGGACCACTGCTCGGCGCCTCCTCGTAGAGGGAATCGGGAAGTAGAAGCGACTGGGCGCCGCCGGAGAGAAGGGCCAGACCGACGCCGTCCCGGGAGAGCTTGGCTGCGACGCTGCGGCGCGATCGGGGAAGGATCGCCGCTTCGACGATGATCCCGAGCACGAGCCACGGGAGGGCCGAAAGAAGAACGCCGAGGTAGCGCCGGGCGAAAAACAATAATCCGCTAAATACATCCATTTCGTTACTATTGTGGCCTAAGGTCTTCGGTTCGGCAAGCCCCTTGTGGATTCCACGACCGCAGTGTAGGTTTTGACCATGTTCGCCAAACGCATCCTTGCGATATTCATACTGCTCCTCGTTGCCCTCGCCCTGTTCCCGGATTTGGCCGTCGCCCAGGGTGGGAACCCCTTTACCGGCAGCGGCGGTTTCGACGCCGGAGCGCCCCGGGGTGCTCTCGGGGGATTTCTCGGTCGCGTTCAACTCCAGCTCCAAGACGCCATGGGGCGCCTGCTCCGGGCTCTCCAAGGGGAGGGTGATGCAGGTGTCATCCCCGCCGTCATTGGCTTGAGCATCCTCTACGGTGTAGTGCACGCCCTCCTCCCGGGGCACCGAAAGACGCTTCTGTTCTCCTACTTTCTTTCGAGCGACGCCCGACCGGTGCACGCCGTAATCGCAGGGAGCCTCCTCGGCGTCCTCCATGCCTTCGCGGCGGTGGTGTTGGTCGTCGGCGGCTACTACCTCCTCGAGCTCTCCCTCTCGGGGACCATCGCCCGGGTCGACGTGTTTATGCAGCGAGTTAGCGCGGTGTTAATCCTGATCCTAGGCGTGGTTCTGCTCTTTCTTAAGATTCGGGAGCTCGTTCACGAGGCGTCCCACGAGCACGAGCACATCGTGGAGGGCCTTAAGCCCATCTCCAAGGAAATCGACCCCGACGGAATCGATCCGTCTCGGCAGCTTCTGTACGACCACAAGCGAGAGTTTTCCGCCAGGGACGAGAGGGCCCGGGGACTCCCGGCGATCATTATCTCGGGCATTATTCCCTGCCCCGGCTCCGCGCTGGTCCTTCTCTTCTCCCTCTCCGTCGGTGTCCTCTGGGCCGGCGTCATCGCGGTTACCTCGATCTCCGTCGGGATGGCCCTTGCGCTCACGCTGCTCTCCCTGGCGACGATTTTTCTTAAGGACCGCATCGTCCGGTTCTTTCACGGACATCTGGGACACCTGGTCCACGCCGGCGTCGAGCTTCTCGGGGCTCTAGTGATGCT
>CAYPUT010000085.1:0-12932 GCA_964413945.1 uncultured Spirochaetaceae bacterium | reverse complement strand
GGCGATTGCGTCGAGCGCTTCGTCGACTGCAACGCCGAGACCATCGCCAACAAGCTCAAGATTCTGCTGCAGATGAGCATCGTCCTCTCCCACGCCGCCCGAAAACCGGTCCTCCGTATTGGAAGGATCGCCGGGCAGTACTTCAAACCCCGGAGCAGCGAGACCGAGGTCGTCGACGGTCGTCAAATTCTGACCTATCGGGGGGACGCGATCAATGCCTTCGGCGCCGGCGAGAGGGAGCCGGACCCCGGACGCCTCCTCGAAGCCTATTTCCACTCGACCGCGACCCTCAACTACATCCGATCGATGATCGACGGCGGGTTTGCCGACCTGCACCATCCCTACGCCTGGAACCTCGACTCGATAGAACGCTCTTCGAAATGGGCGGATTACCAGGCGATCGTCGACAACATTCTCGACGCCATCCACTTTATGGAGAGCTTCGGGGGCCTCCGGGACGAGCGCCTTGGCCGAATCGATTTCTACACCTCCCACGAGGGACTCCACCTCGGATACGAGGAGGCCCTCGTCAGGTCCGACGACGGTTCCTACGACACCAGCGCCCATCTGCTCTGGATCGGAGACCGGACCCGGGATCTCGGGGGTGCCCATGTGGAGTTCTTCCGGGGCGTCGACAACCCGATCGGGATCAAAATCTCGAAGGCAGCGGATCCGGACGAGGTCGTCGATCTCTGCGGTATCCTCAACCCGGAGAATCGACCCGGGCGCCTGATGCTGATTACCCGGATGGGCGTCGACGCGGTCGAATCCCGTCTGCCGGGGCTTCTTTCGGCCGTCGAGGCGGCGGGCCGGAAGGTCGCCTGGATGTGCGACCCGATGCACGGAAACACCGTGGCCCTTTCCTCCGGACGGAAGACCCGCCCCTTCAGCGACGTCCTCCGGGAGCTCGAGACAACCTTCGAGATCCACCGGGCCGCCGGCACCATCCTCGCGGGGGTCCATTTCGAACTGACCGGCGAGGATGTAACCGAATGCACCGGTGGAGCCGTCGATTTGCTCGAAACCGATCTCGACACCAACTATCAGACCTACTGCGACCCGCGTCTCAACTACTCCCAGAGCATGGAGATGGCCTTCTTGATATCCCGGTTCCTTCGGGAGGACCGTCAGGGCCGTTGATCGGGCCTTGCTACTCCCCGGTCAAGAGCTCCGGGGGTTGGCCTCCCTCGGGTACAAAGATCAACGCCGCCGAGTTCATGCAGTATCTCTGTCCGGTTGGATCCGGTCCGTCGTTAAAGACGTGGCCCAAGTGTGACCCCGAGAGAGAGTCGACGACCTCGATCCGCCGGGAGAACAACCCGGTATCCCAGAGGTAGGCGACGGCCTCGGGAGAGATCGGCTTGGTAAAGCTCGGCCATCCCGTCCCCGAGTCGTACTTGTCGTCGGAATGGAAGAGCGGCTGGCCGGTGGCCGCGGAGTAGTAGACTCCCCGGCGCTTTTCACCGTCGAGCTCTCCGGTATAGGCGCGCTCGGTTCCCTGCTCCCGGAGGACGTAGTACTCCATCGGCGTCAGGCGGCGGCGCCATTGGGCTTGCGAGAGCTCCACCGGGTAGTCGATCCGGGCTCCCTGGTCGTGGATAATGCGGGCGTCCGCGTCGTACTCTTCGACGGAGGTCACCAGGGAGGTTCCCCGGTATTCCACATCGCTAACCAACCGGGCGGCGATGCTCCGCGCCGCCATCCAATCCTCGGGTTGCCGCTGGGCGGCGGCGCCACCGACTACGGCGATCATCAAAATGGCTACAAAGAGCGACCTGGTCCGGCGCCCTGTTTTTCGACTGTTCATACGCCCTCCCTACATGTCGTTCATTTCGTTCACGGTTTCGTACCCCCCGGCCTCTTCCCCCCAAAGCATCTCGAGGCGGGCGTCCCGGCCGCAAGAGGTGCGGTAGAAGTTGTACCGAACCGGGTTCTCCCGGTAGTAGTCTTGGTGGTAGTCCTCGGCGGGGTAGAAGACGTCGAAAGACCGAATCGGCGTGACGATCCTACTCCCGAGAGTGCTTCGGGCGTCCCGCTTCGACTCCTCGGCGAGGCGTCTCTGTTCTTCGTCGTGGGCAAACACGGCGGTTTCGTAGGAGCTGCCGCGGTCGCAGAACTGGCCTCCGGCGTCCAACGGATCGACGTTCCTCCAGAATACGAAGAGCAGCGTTTCGTAGTCGACTTTTTCCGGATCGTAGACCACTTGGACCGCCTCGAGGTGCCCGGTGCCGCCCCGGGTTACCTCGCGGTACGTCGGGTTTTCCGTGTGCCCTCCGGTATACCCGGAGGTCGTCGAAATGACCCCTTCGAGCTCGTCGAAGGGCTTTTCCATGCACCAGAAGCAGCCGCCGGCAAAGGTGGCCCGGGCACCTTCCTGGGCCGGAAGGACCGCCGTCATCAGGACGACGAGAGCCGCGGTAAGTAGGAGCGGCTTCGCATATTTCATAGGTATCCTCCTCTATGAGTTTCCTGGTTAGAAATTACTACCAAAGAATCACAAAAGTATCACGGTACCTTCAGCGTTCTCTCATATTCGGCGAGGCGGTTCCTCTTGCCGTGGCAGTAGATCGGCGGCAACCGTATACTAAAGAGATGGGAGAGAAGACGGTCCTCGTCGTAGAGGACGATCGCGAGATTGTCGATCTCTTAGAATTGCATCTGAAGGACCTCGGGCTTCGAGTGGAGGCGGCAGCTACCGGTCCCGAGGCTCTTCTGCGGTCCGAAGAAAACGAATACGCCCTCATTCTCCTCGACATCATGCTCCCGGAACTAGACGGCCTCGAGGTCTGCCGACGAATACGCACCGACGACCCCGGCGTGCCTATTCTCATCCTTACTGCGAAATCCGAGGAGTTGGATAAGGTCCTCGGTTTGGAGCTCGGTGCCGACGACTACGTGACCAAGCCCTTCGGCGTCCGGGAGCTGATGGCGAGGGTACGGGCCCTCTTGCGCCGGAGAGAGAAGGTGACGGTCGACGGCGGAACGGTCCGCGCCTTCGGAGAGCTGACCATCGACCCGGCGAAGAGGATGGTTCGAATCGGGAACAGAGCCGTCGACCTGACGGCCAAGGAGTACGACGTTTTGCTTCTTCTCTGTAGCCATCCCGGACGCGCCTTCAGCCGAAAACAGCTTCTCGAGCTCGTGTGGGGATACCACTACGAGGGCTACAGCCACACCGTCAATAGCCACATCAACCGACTCCGGAGCAAGATCGAATCGGATCCGTCGAAACCGCGGTACATCGAAACCGTCTGGGGCTTCGGATATCGATTCGCCGACCTGGTAGAGAGATGAGATTCCTTCGGCGTTTCTCCGTCCGCCTTTCCCTCTTATTTCTGGTACTTCTGCTTCTCCTGTCGTTCCTCCTCGTAACGATCGCCCAGCGTACCTTCGAGATGCGGCAGGTCGAGATCGACCAATGGGTAAACCGAAACCTCGCCGCGGACATGGCCTCCGAGATCGAGCCCTATCTCTCGGAAGGGGAAAGCTCTCCGGCGGTCGGCTCGGCGATTCACTATATGATGGTCCTGAATCCCGCTATCGAGATCTACGTTCTCGACTCGCAAGGGAGCATTCTTGCCTTCTTTGTCGAGGGGGGCCGGCCCCTTCGATCGGAACAGGTCGACCTCGGTCCGATCCGTCGGTTTCTCTCGGATCCCGAGGATCTTCCGATCTACGGCGACGATCCCCGAAGTCCCGAGGACCGGACACATTTTTCCGCCGCCCCGCTGCGTCTCGGCGACGGGAGCAGGGGCTATCTTTACGTCGTTCTGCGGAGCAGTCTCTACAACGCCGCCCAAGAAGGTATCGGGAGCTCCCCGGTAGCCGAAACCCTTCGGGACAGCTTGATCATTACCGTATCCCTGGTGGCGGTGCTCGGCCTGCCGGCGTTCTTTCTGGTAACCCGTCGTCTCGAGGGATTAACGCGCACGGTCCGGGCCTTCGGCAGCGAGCCGGCGGGCTCCCGAGCGGGAATTCGAGCGCACGTTGCCTCCCGAGACGAGATCGGTGAGCTGGCTCGGAGCTTCAACCAGATGGCCGACACGATCGAGGCGAACCTTCGTAAGCTCGAGACTTCCGATCGAACCCGAAGAGAGCTTATCGCGAATATCGCCCACGACCTGCGCAATCCGCTGGCATCGATCCGGGGCTACACAGAGACGCTCCTCGAAAAGGATGCGGCGCTTTCTCCGGAGGACCGACGTCGCTACCTGCAGATCTCACTCAACCGAGCGGCGGCGCTAAGCCGCCTGATCGATGGGCTCTTCGAGCTCTCGAAGCTGGAGGCTCCCGGAGCACGGCCCAAGCGAGAACGCTTCTCCCTGGCGGAGCTCGTTCAAGACGTGGTCATGCATCTGAGCCACGAGGCGGAATCGAAGAACCTAACCGTTACCGCCGGACGGCCCGACGCCCTCTATTTCGTCGATGCCGACCTTCAGATGATGGAGCGGCTCCTTGTTAACCTGATCGAGAACGCGATACGCCACAGCCCACCGGGGGGCACCGTCACCGTCGGGCTTTCCTCCCTCGGCGATGGCGTAAGCTGCGTCGTTTCCGACGAAGGGCCCGGCGTCTCTCCGGAGATGCGGGAGCGCATCTTCGACCGGTTCTATATCGGGGACCAGAGCCGTAGGGCGGCGAAAAGGGGTAGCGGTCTTGGATTAGCGATCGCAAAGCGTATAGTCGATCTCCACGGCGGGCGCATTTGGGTCGAGGAAGCGGCGGCCGGGAGCGCGTTCGTCTTCGTCGTGCCCTCCGGGGAGCAGCCCCGGGACCGGGAAGCCGGTCGCTCGCCGCTTGAATTGGAACGTCCTACCTAGAGTATTCTCAGACGATGGTTCGCAACGGTGGCTCCACCCGGGGCACTTTGTGGTTCTTCTCGGTGGCATCGTCGTGGGCCCTCTTCTCTGGGCTGGGCACTCCCGGGTCAGCTTCCGAAAAGCCCGCGGCGCCTACGGCCTCGTCCTTCGACGAAATCGATTGGATCGAAGCACTCCGGACGCCGGCCCCCGGGTCTCCATCGGCACCCGAGTCCGATTTCCGGCGACGGGCGGTTTTCGTCTCATGCCGTAGTGGGCCATCATAATCGCTTCGAAGAGGCGGTCCGGCAGGAGGAATTTTAGCCACACCGCGGCCTTCGAGGTGAGGTTTCCGACGTTGTATCGGAGTCGCGGGCGCCGGGAGCGGATAATGCGGTGGACGAGCTCTCCGATTATCCTCGGGTCCGCCCCGTTCACCACTTCGTCCTCGATCAGGCGATAGATCCGTCCAAATTCCTCGCCGTAGACAGAGGTCCGGGCCGTGGCGGAGACCTTCCTATGCTTGTTAATGCTGGTACGAAAGTCCCCGGGCTCGATCAGTACCAGCCGGATACCGAAGCGCATGGCCTCTTGGCTGAGAGACTCTGTTATCGATTCGACGGCTGCCTTGGATGCTGAGTAGACGCCCCGGTAGGGGAGGCCCATGAGGGCGCCCACGGAGCTTACGTTGATGATGATGCCGTCTCCCCGGGTGCGCATTGCCGGAAGGACCGCCTGGCACATGCGCACCATGCCGTAGACGTTCACGTTGAATACCTCGGCGATCTCCTCGACGTACGAGTCCTCTACAGATCCGGCCATTCCGATACCGGCGTTGTTCACCAGGACGTCGATGCCACCGCTCTCCCTGGTAACGTAATCGACGGCTTCGATAACCGAATCGCGGTCCCGGACATCGAGACGGACCAGGGTGTAGCCGTCGACCCGGGAGCCGTTTTCAACCGACCGGCCCGTGCCGAAGACCTCGTATCCGGCCGCCTGGAGGGTCGAGCAGATGGACCGACCTATCCCGGTTGTGCCCCCGGTGACCAAGACTGTCTTTCGCTTGCCGGATGAATCCACCTCTACCCCAATGGTACTCAGGGTAACACAGGAACAGCATAACCTGAACGGCTTAGAGCGTCCGTCGCTTCTTGCTGCTTCCTATCCGAAGACGCCGGCGGGGAAGGGGACGTGGAGGAACACCTGAAACACGAAGTAGAAGGCGAGTACCGATACCAACGCGATGACGATCGCTCGGATCGTCCCTACGTGTGCCCGGAAGGTTATGACGCCCATTACCACCACGCCGATAATGCTCGATACCAAAAGGCCCAAAAGCGGGATAAGCGCCGTCCAGAGAACGAGCGCCGCCATCAAGGTGCCCGCCCGGGTGTGCCGTTCGGAGGCGTCGCCCTCTGCCATCCGGATAACCGGACCGTGACCAAAGAGGGTCCAGGCGGTTAGAATTGCCCCGATTACAAAAACGATGACGGCTACGACCCTTGGGAAGAGGGCGCTCAACGGGCGGAAGGTGCCCGACTCCAGAAACCAAAAGACGCTCACCGCCATTATGGCCAGGGCTGCCGAAAGATTTCGCGTTTTCTGCGTCATTCTGATCTCCCTTGCACCTCGTGGAGCGCCTTCAAGGTGCCGCCCTTTCCGAGGCGCTCCCGTCTTCGGAGGATGATGGGCGTTGCGATTGACCCAAGGGTCAAAAGAATCAGGATCAGCGAAATCGGTCGGCCGAAGAAGACCGCGAACATGGACCCCGCAGCGCGGCCCATCAGCATCGACTGCGTAAGGCCCTGCTCGGCTATCGGTCCGAGAATCAACCCAAGGACGATGGGTCCCGGCATAAAGCCCGCCTTTCTTAGGACGTGGGCCAGGATCCCGACGATGACCATGGTGTAGATGTCGGCGACATTGTTGTAGATCGAATAGGAGCCGACCATCGACAGAAAGACGATCATCGGAGCCATGGTCTGGACCTTTACCTTTTGCATCAGTTTTGCCACACCCTTTCCCATTAATATGCCGAGGGGCAGCATGGCCAGGTTTGCCAGAATCAGGGAAAAGAGGAAGGCGTAGGTTATGGTCCCGTAGGAGGTAAAGAGCTCGGCACCGGGGCGCATGCCCTGGAGCAGGAGGGCGCCGAAGAGGACGGCCGCCGGTGGAGCGCCGGGGACCCCGAGGGTCAGCATGGGAATCAAGGCCCCGGCTACGGAGGCGTTGTTTGCGGTCTCCGAGGCGGCGACGCCTTCTATGGAGCCCCGGCCGAACTTTTCGCGGTTCTTGCTGGTCCGGATTGCCTCGTTGTAGCTGACGAGACCGGCGATGTTTCCCCCGGCACCGGGGATTACGCCGATCAGGGTCCCTAGGACCGAGGAGCGAATCATCAGCCAGGGCTTTCGCACCAAGGCGTGGAAGACTCGCTGCACCATCTTCCGTTGGCGTTTGTACGGTACGACGACACCGGAATGGTGGCTTTCTTCCACCATCCGCAAGACCTCGGGAATACAGAAGAACCCGATCAGCGCCGGGATAAGCGAGATTCCGTTCTGCAGGGCGACGGTCCCGAAGTTGAACCGGACGGCACCCTCGATCGGCGCAATTCCGATAGTCGAGATAAGCAGCCCGATGCCCCCACCCATCAAACCCTTCAGGGTCGATCGGGGGGAAACCGCCGCGATAATCGTCAGCCCGAAGGCAGCGAGCCAGAAGTACTCAGGGGGCCCGAAACTCAAACTTGCCCGGGCCAGGGGCGGCGAGAAGAAGATCAGAAAGGCGACGCCCACCAGTCCGCCGAACACGGAGGACAGGGTAGCGGTTACGATTGCCCGGTAGGCTTCGCCCTTCTGTGCCAAGGGAAAACCGTCGAAGGTGGTCGCGATGGCCGACGGCGTCCCCGGGGTGTTGATGAGGATCGCCGAGAAGGAGCCGCCGTAGATGGCTCCACAGTAGATGGCCCCGAGGAGGACCAGCCCATGGATAGGTGCCATACCGAAGGTAAAGGGCACCAACAAGGCGATGGCCATGGTGGCCGTCAAACCGGGAAGGGCGCCGACGATAATGCCGGCGCCCACTCCGATAACAACCAGAATCAAGCTGACCGGATCGAGGACTCCGGCCACTGCACCAAGCAGCATGTCACCCACTTTTCCTCCGATTTAGAGCTCGCCGAGCTCCCGAAGGACGGTCTCGATCTCTTCGGCTTTTTGGTCAAGGTATGCCGCAAACTCGGCGGCGCCGATCGCGTGGATAACGAAACCGAGCTCTTCCATCTCCGCGACAAACCCCTCGTTCGTGCTCACGGCTTCGAAGGCGGCCTCGAGGGTTGCGACGATCTCGTCCGGAGTGTCCGGTGGGACGGCGACTCCGCGGTCGATACCGGCGGTCATCTGATAGCCGAGCTCGATAAAGGTCGGTACGTCCGGCAGGGACGCGAATCGTTTCTCGGTTCCGATCGCGAGAACCTTCATTTCGCTCTCGTGTCCGATAAGATCCGTAGAGTTCGCAAGAAGAGCGTCGGTGTGGCCACCAAGAAAGTTCGCTACCGACGGGGCGGCACCGGTTGCCGGGATGTAGGTAAAGGAGGCCCCGGAAAGATGCTCGAGCTGGAGGGCGGCGAGATGATGCCCGGTATGTGTTCCGGACCCGCTAATCGTCAACCGCTCCGGGTTGTCCTCGGCGTAGGCGATAAAGTCTTCGAGGGTGTCGAAGGGGCTGTCCGGGGCTACCGCCAAGCCGATCGGAGTGCTCTGGAATAGATAGACCGGCTTTAATTCGTTCGTCTCGTATCCGGCGTCGTCGCGCACGAGGGGCTGGATAATGATGTGCGGAACGTTGTTGCCGACGACGGTATAGCCGTCCGGTCGAGCTTTTACCGTATTCGCCCACGCGAGGGCTCCCCCGGCTCCCGCTTGATGCCGAATAATCACGTCGACGCCGAGCTCTTCCTCGAGGTACGGCTTCTGGTACTGGGCCATCACGTCGGACTGCCCACCCGGGTTGAAGGGTATAACGTAGGAGACGGCTCGAGTTGGGTACTCGGCTCCCTCTCCTTCCCCTGCGGAGAACCCGAGGGCGGTAACGGCTAAGAGTAGAACGACGCAGATAAGGGTCTTTCTCATTTTTTCCTCCTGACGTATTTCTCGCCGGCGCTAGGCGCTCAGCGTCGAGCAAATATCTCGGGGTTTACGATGTAGCGCGGACGTTTCCCTTCGAGGACCCGAACCAGCTCATCCATTCCCCATTGCATATTCTGCTGGTGGCTTTCTTCCGAGTACCAGGCGATATGGGGCGTCACGATCGCGTTGGGAAGGTGCAGAAGCGCCTCGCTCCCGTCGGGCGGCTCGGTGTCCATGACGTCGATACCCGCCGCCGCGATGGTCCCGGATTGCAAAGCCTCTTCCAGAGCATGCCTATCGATAATCGGCCCCCGGGCCGTGTTGACGACGACGGCATGGCTCTTCATGTGGGAGAGGGCCGTGGCGTCCAAGAGGTGCCAGGTCTCGTCGGAGAGGAGGCAGTGGATGCTCAGGTAATCTACACTCTCGAGGAAGGGGTAGAGGTCGTATTGTCGTTCGACTCCATAGGTCTCGAAGATGTCGTCGTCGACGTAAGGGTCATACGCAACCGCCTGCATACCCAGGGCCTGGGCCCTCTTTGCGCTCTGTCTTCCGATCCGGCCGAGGCCGATGATCCCGAAGCGGCGATTCCGGAAGGAGTAGATGGGCCGTGCTTGCTTGTAGTCCCAACCGCCCTCTCTCACGTGGCGAACCAGTTCGTGGAGCTTTCGAGCCAGCGAAAGGGTCAGGGTGACGGCGTGCTCCGCCACCTCTTCGGTGCAGTAGACCGGGCAATTGGAGACGGGAATGCCCCGGGAGGTGGCGGCGGCAACGTCGACGACATCGTACCCGACGGACATCGTCATGATCAGCTTGCACTTCTCCGCGGCGGCGACGAGCTCGTCGGTTACCGGGTACGCGATAAGAACCATCGCGGCGGCGTCCCGCGCCTCTTTAAGGATCTGCTCGTCGCTCATCTTCTCCGTGGAAACGATGGTCGCCTTTGCTTCCGATGCCCGCTTCTGAAAGTAATCGAGGTCAGGAAACTTCATGAAGAGTCTGTTGCCCAGGAGCAATACCTTCTGCATCCGCAATCTCCCTCTGATAGGCCGAGCATAGGCGATGTCCTGAGGCATCGCAAGCTTTTTGTTCGCCTTCAAGTCGATTTAACGCATAAAAATGGCGCAACGGTTGACTTTTATGAACAAGGTTCATAAAAGTGAAGATAGAGATGCCAAAGCTCATTCCGAATGTTAGAGAACGGTTAGCTTCAGATTTAGAGGAGCTTCTGCGAAGGGAGCCGGAGAAGGCGAGTATTCGGGCGCTCGCGAGGCGAAGCGGCGTCGCGGTAGGAACCATCTACAACTACTTCCCGGATAAGGAAGCCTTGGTCAACGCGGCGTTCGAAAAGCAGTGGCTTGATATCGTGCAACGGGCGGAGAAAGCCATCCTCTCGGCCCCGACTCGGCGGCGGGCCCTCATAAACTCGGTCGAGTCGATCTACCGGGACGTCGAGCAGATGCACCGGGTTGCCCGGCGGCGGCGGGACGCCTTGGGCCGAATGGGGGTCGCGACCTCGCGGCCTCTCCCCGGGGGGCATCCGATGTGGCAGAGACTTGCCAACGCCTCCGTTCCCTTGCTCTCCCTTACCCTGTCTCTTACCGACTCCGAAGCGCGGCGAGCGGCTATTGCGACCATCGCCGCGACCCATCAACTCATTCAGGCCTTCCCGACGACACCGGAGGAAAACAAACGGAGTCTCCGGAGGATGCTCCAGGGCATCGGGCGTCCTATCCCCCGCCGCAGAAGGCTCCGCCGGGAGGCCCTGGAAGCGAGCGTTGCGCAGTCCGCCTCCGAGGAGTAGTGTTGCGTTCTTAGGAGGCAGCAGAATCGCCGGCGCGCAGACGGTTCGTTTATGGAACAAACAAGAATAGAACAGATCGACCGTCCCCTTCGGCGCCGGGCAATGACCACCGCGATACTCTGTCAGGTCTTCGGGCTTCTTGGCATTCAGAGTATCGAGCAGAACGGTTTGCTCGTTCTCTACTACCGGCGGCTCGGACTGAGCGCTGCGGCGACCCTCTCGTTAATCAGCCTCTTCTCCCTCATTCATTCGGGGGGAAGGGTCCCTCTTTCGCATCTTGCCGACCGCTTGGGCAGAAAGCGGGTCGGTATGGCCGGTACGTCCATCGTGGTCGTCGCCCTCTTGCTGATAGCCGGAGCGGCATCGTTTTCCGGAGCATCCTCGCGTTTGCTCGCCTTCAGCGGACTCGTTCTGTTTGCAATCGGAGAGGCCATTTTCGGAGCCGGATGGTTCAGCGTCTTACACCCCATCATCCCCGGACGTCGTCGGGGTATGTTCTTCGGGGCGCTCCGGGTAAGTTGGCAGCTATTCGGCATCGGATTTGCCGCGGTGGCCGCGCTGCTGATAGGCCTCTTCCCCGACCTGTGGACGTACCAAGTGGTTTTTTTCTCGGTTGCGGTTGCCGCCTTCGCCCGGGTGCTGCTCTATCGCCGTCTGCCGGATCTCGCTCCGATGGATAACTCGGGTCTTACCTTTGGCCGGTCGTTTCGAAACGTCCTCGCGTTACCGGCCGTCAAGGGGTTCGTCGTGTACGTCTTTGGGCGTTACGTCCTATTCGGTGCGGTCATACAGCTTCTCGCTCTCTTGGAGCGGGAGGTGCTTGGAGTCCCGGACAGCATCGTCGTGAGCCTGGCGAATTTCGGGCTTGTCGGAAACGTCGTCGGCTTCCTGATCGGCGCCGTGTTGGTCGACCGAATCGGCAGGCGTCCTTTCTTCTTCGGAACACACGTCGCAGTTGTCGCTCTCCTTGTCGGTTTTGGATTAAGGGCAGTGATTCCGGGGTATCCTGTCATCCCCCTGTACGCGCTCTTTCACCTTCTTCTCGGTAGCTCGGAAGCGATATTTTCGGTTTCGATGACGGCGGAGCAATTTTCTCTGGTGCGGGAGGAGGGAAAGGCCCTCGCGCTGTCCATTCTAAGCCTCGCGTACGTCGGGGGACGGGCCGTTAGTCGATTCGGCGTTTCGATTCTCCTGGGCTCCCGGGGGCTTCCCCCGACCGTGACCTTCGGAGGATATACCATCTCGAACTACGATCTACTCTTGTTTCTTCTCGCCGGGGGCTTGCTCTTTACGATTCCACTTCTGCGACTCGTAAGACGTCCCGGAGCGGCTCCGCGGCCTGCCTCCTGAGAAGCGCCAGTTCCAACACCATCGCTCCGGTCCAGGCGATCGCGGCGATCGTGGTGCCGTAGAGCGAGGTGAACCGAGGAAGAACCAGGACCAAGACGAGGATGACGCCGGCGTTGAGGGCAACCGCCGAGGCAAGGACCGAAGTGCGTCCGGCGTCTATTAGGACTCCCCGGTACCAGGACTTCAGCGTCATAAAGAAGGGAACGGGAATCACGATAAACAGAGCCTCGGTCGTAAAGGGCAGCAGGGCCGCATCGAGGCCGAAGAGCACCCGGACGACCCAGTAGGCTCCGTCGAAGAGGGCCAATACCCCGAAGAGCCCGGAGGTAACCGCTCCGGCGCTCCAGGCAAACCGGCCGACCGGCACGGTGTTATCCCGGGAGGCCCCAAGAAGCGCGATGACTACCTCCTGATACGAGAAGCCGACCGATACGAACACGATAATTAGACCGTGGACGACGGGCCAGCTCGCCAGGGATTCCAGGGGAAAGGCAGCTTGGGACATGCCGAGGGTGAGAAGCGGGCGGGAGGCCAGAAAGATAACCGACGTCGATGCCAGGGGCACGTAGAACTTCCAGAGCGCGGCGGCGCCGATAAGTCCCCGCGGGTCTGCTTGCGGAAGCTCGGCCATTCCCCGGCGGTGGAGAAGCCAGAGGGCGTACGCGGCCCCGGCGACGACCCCGGCGATGAGCGCTCCCGAGGCCCACATATGCCCCTTTTCGGAATCGGGGAAGACCTTGACCGCTACCAGCAAAATTCCGACCATAACGAGCAGCCGTCCCAAGGTGGATTCGGTTACCGACCGAGTTCTCCCGAGGCGGATGAGCACTCCCTGCCAGAGCCTTCGGT
>CAYPUT010000084.1:0-12954 GCA_964413945.1 uncultured Spirochaetaceae bacterium | reverse complement strand
AAGCCGGCGGCTCCTTCGGCGCGGAAATCGCCTGCCACCGTCTGGGTGCTTCCGTTCTCGAAGCTCACCGTCTTCCCCGTGGCCGAATCTATCGTCAGATCGTGGAACCCGGTGTCTCCGGTGACGTCGGCCGGGTTTGCTCCAAAGAACCGCACCTCGGAGGTTCCCGGGGTAAAGGTCGCGCCGTTGTTCCAGTTACGTCCGACAATCAAGGTTCCGCTGTCGGCGTCAAGCTCTCCCCCGGAAACGGAAACGTCGCGATCTACGTTGACCGTTTGACCGTTTATATCCAGCTCCCCGGAGACCACGGTAAGGTCCTGTGTTACGCGAACGTCGTTGGGGATCACGGTGACGATTGTACCGGGGGCTCCCGCCACGTCCAGATCGTAGAACGCTTGTTGAAGGGCAGCGCCACCACTGTTCAGTGTGGAGGTCCCGGCCGCTGGATTCATCGTAACGGTAGAGGTCTGATACAGGAAGATACCGTTGTTCGTCCAGTCTCCGGTCAAGGTGATGTCGTAGGAGGGTCCGGTGTTCGCGTCAAGCTCTCCCGAGGAGATCGTGAAATCGCCGTCCATCACCAGGTCGTTGGCCAGAACGATATCACCGTCAATTTCTACGTCTCCGATGGTAACCGTCGCGTTCAGCGTTTCGAGAGCGGTGCCGTTCATCGTGAGAGAACTGTTGGCCGGCGTATTAAAGGTCCCCGAAATGGCCACGTTTCCCGAGGCGGTAATAGAGTTGGCCGCCGGGTTGTTGACGGTACCGGTGGAGGTGAACCCATCCACCAGAATGGTGCCGGACGTTGTGAGGACGCCGGCGGCCTGGTTGTCCATGTCGCCGGTCCCCAGGGATAGCTGTCCACCGGCTGCTACGGTTACCGTGCCTTGGGTGTTGGTGATGTTCGTGTTCGACGTCGAGAGCGTGTGGTTCTGGACGTCGAGCCCGGCGCCCGCCCCGTTGAGGGTAGTCCCGCCGGCAAAGGTGGCGTCGTCGGTAAGAACAATATTCTCTCCGGCGCCTAGGACGACCGCCGGGTTGTAGGTAACCCGGGCGAGCTCGATCGTATTCCCGTTGTAGTCGATATCGGTCCCGAGAAAGTTAAAGATGCCGCCACCGGACTCCTCTTCCAGGGTAACGGTATTTGTGTCGTTGGCTACCTGAAAAACCCCGTTGTTGGTGACGGTTCCACCGTCGACGATTTCGAGCGTTACTGCAGCGGCGCTGCCATCCAAAGAATAGGTAGTGCCGGCGCCGACGGTCAGGCTGTCCATGATCGCGGTGCCGGTCTGGGTAACCGAGCCCCCGGTGACGGTTACGACACCGAAGTTCTGCCCGGCGGGAGTCAGGGACTTGGCGCCGGCGCCGTCGAAGACCAGCGTGCCGGGATTGGTCAGGGTTCCGCCGGTAAGATCGACCAGAACGTCTGCGTTGATCTGGTTCCCGTTGAGGTTAAGCTCTCCTGAAACGATAAGATCGCTTACGTCAAAGCTCGGATTCGTGGCTCCGTCGGACACCAGAACGCCGGCAACATCCACAACGACGACGGTCAAAGGAGTCGCCGCTGCGGGATCAACGAGAGTCACCGTCTCGCCGGCTTGAACTTCTAACTTGCCAAGGGTGTAGGTCGGACCCATCGTAATGGTGCTAGGGCCGCCGGCGTTGGGAAAGATCAAATCACCAAGAATTTCGACATCGGCCGCCGTTTGGAAATCGAAGTCGCCGCCGACGGTCACGTCGTTGCCCAGGGTGTCCAGGGTGCCCCCGGGAATGTCCACGGAACCTGCAACGGAGAAGGCGGTGACAGCCGTAGCATCGAGAGCACCGGAGATAACAGCGCCGCCGGCGCCGACGGTGAGGGCGTTGGCACCGGTCGTAAGGGTACCCGCGACATCAAGGGTGTCGGCGTCGAGGTTTGCGGCCAGAGTGACGCTGTCACCGACGTTTATCGTCGTCGTATTGATGGTGACGGCAGGAATGCTGCTTACCGTTACGGCATCGCCACCGTTGAAGGTCGCAGTGTCCCCCGCCCCGAGCTCGCCGGGATAGGTCTGGGCACCGCCACCGGCAGTCTTGTTCCAATGTGCCCCGTTGTTCCAGGCCAGGGCGCCACTTCCGCCGATCCAGTCAAAATCGTCGGCCCACCCGGGCGTCGAAGATAGTATAAGCGCCGTTGCCGCGAGGGCAGCAAACCGGAGAGGAGTTATCTGTCGCACCGAAACGTCCACTTTTCCGCTTCCATAACGTGCCTTAGAATATAGTCCATGACACCCTATCTATCTATCGACCTCCGACATCCGGCGTCCTTCAATTTTGGCGTCTGCGCACAATTTCACCTTGAACCGTCGCGTGAAATCGCACTATACTATTGGTAATCGTGGAAGTCAGCCTTGGGCCTCCAGTACCGGCATCCGATCATATTGAACGGCGAGGAAGTAAGGAAGATGATAAAAAATCTAAAGGTAGTGGTTTTAGCGGCCATCGCATCAGCTATTCTACTCGGATGCGGACAGCTTATTCCCAACTACGACTCCTCTCCAACCCCGCCAAGCACGCTCAGCACCTCCGGCCGGTCCGGGGAGTTCGCCTTCGAAAGCCTCTTCGCCGTTTCCCTTTCCGTGGACGTGGCCCTTTTTGACTACGATGGACTGGAGATTGAGACAGATTCCACGCCGGCCATCGTATCGGTGACCAGCGGCGGCAGCAATGTCTACCGTGGCGCCGCTACCACGGAACACGGCCTGGAGACCACACTGCAGATCCCTGCCGACTGGCAGAAACTGATTATTACCTTAGACAAGGATGGATTCGATTCGGAGCGCTTCATCGTGGATGATCCCGCCAGGCTGTCAACAATCAACATTCGCGCCAATATGGCGCGAGGGGGCATAGGCACCCAGCTCTCGGGGGACAAGGACACCGACTTCGACGGCGTCCCGGACATCTACGATGCCGCTCCCGACGACGCCGATTACGCCTTCAGCCTGACGGTGCCTGCCGACGGGCTTATCACCGTTGCCTACGAGGACAACTTTCCGGCAGTCGGTGACGGCGACTACAACGACTTCGTGGCCAGTTACGACGCAACGGTCCATGCGAACGGATCCGGGGTCACCTCCTTCGAAATCGACGTATCTGCCCGGGCGCGAGTTGCGGGCTACGACCACGAGTTCGGCTTTGTCGTCAAGATGCCGGGTCTCCGTGGTACCCTTAAGGTCGAGATAACCGATCCCGTGAGTGGCGCCGTTACAACCGCCATCGACGGTGCTGCGATAAGCGATCCGTCCGGCGAAGGCGTTCGGATACCCGTTTTTACCTCGACCAAGGCCGCGTTCACAAAGACCGGTCCGGCGCCCGGCGGCCTGGACAACGGCGATCCGGACTACCTCAACTCCGTGGGACACAATGCCAACATCAGGATCTACCAGATCCGTGCCATCGACAGCCAGAATCCGCCGGATCCCTGGATGGTCGAGATGCCTCCCTTCGACCCCTACCTGATTCCGCAGACCGGTTACGATGTGCACCTTATCGGGAAGCCCGCCCTCGATGGGAGCAAGAACTACGAGGTGCCGTTGGCGGAGTGGGAAGATTTCCGCGACCCCGCCGGCTTTCCCCGGGCCCTGCTGGTCCCGACCGACTGGGGCCATCCGGCGGAGACGCTTCATATCGAGGGAGCGTACCCCGACTTCCGCGCGTGGCGGGAGAGTGAAGGCGACCTGAAGAGCGATTGGTATCTTCATCCGGAATCCGGCCTCGTAGTCTACCCACCCGCTCGGTAGCGGCCCCGGCAGAATCGACGGCGATCTTCTGCAATCCGCATGCAGTAGGTGATCTATCTCGGTCTACATAGTTGGAGACGCATTTGTTATACTCCAGGAGGTGGACCGAGAGATGAGTGACATTGTCAATCTTCTCGAAAACGAGCTCGAAGAGGCCTTCGAGGTCAGGAACAAGAAATCGCTCCATCGGTACGTCGTGTTGATGGTGGACCGTTTTGCCCGACGGGAGATAGAGGACGAGCGGGAAAACCGGGTCGTGGAAGCGATCGAAGGGCTTCGTCGCGACACCGTCGCCGGCTTCGAACGGATCGACGCGCGGTTCGAGAAAATGGACCAACGCTTCGAGGCGATGCAAGCGCAGATGGACCAGCGGTTTGACGCAGTCGATAAGCGTTTCGAAGCCATGGACAAGCGTTTCGAAGCCTTGCAACTTCAAATCGACCGGCGCTTCGAGGCCGTCGAAAAGCGTTTTGATGATGTCAACAAACGATTCGAGGCCGTCGACAAGCACTTCGCGATGGTCGTGGCGCTTATGTCGGTGTTCTTTACCGTACTCGCCGGCATGATGACCGTACTGCGGCTCTTCGGGTAGCATTACCCCGGTGTCGCTTTGACCCCGACACGATAACTCAGCTACAATCTGCGGGTCTATGGCGAAAATCGTACACCCCGGTGTGCTCTCCGGTACAGTCAAAGTCCCCTCGTCGAAGTCGCACACCATTCGGGCGCTCCTTATCGCGACCCTGGCCTCCGGGAAAAGCACCATTCGCCGACCTTTGGATTCGAAGGACGCCCGCTCCTGCATCCACGCCTGCCGCCTCCTTGGGGCCGAGATCGACGAGGTTCGCGGCGCCGGGGACGGGGCCCCGCCGACCGAGCTTGTCGTGCGAGGCGTCGCCGGGTCGCCCCAGGTCCCGGAGGACGTAATCGACGTCGGCAACTCCGGGACGACCCTCTACTTGGCCGCGAGCATCGCGGCGCTCGCACCGGGGTGGACGGTCTTTACAGGAGACAAGCAGATACGTCGAAGGCCGATTCGGGAGCTTCTGCAGGCTCTTGAGAGCCTCGGTGCCCGGACCTTTGCCACGAGGGACACCGACGCGGCTCCGGTCTGCATCCAGGGCCCCCTCACCGGCGGCAGGGCGACAATTTCTTGCCCAACCAGTCAGTACCTCTCGAGCCTGCTTCTCGCCGCGCCCCTGACCACCGGCACCTCGGAGATCCGGGTACCGCTCCTCCACGAGCGCCCCTACGTCGACATGACGCTCTGGTGGCTCGACGGCCAGGGTATCCGCTACGATCGGGAGGACTACGGCCGGTTCACCGTTCCCGGAGGACAGGCGTATAGCTCCTTCGACGCCGCGGTACCCGGGGACTTCTCCTCGGCGACCTTTTTTTTCTGCGGAGCCGCGATAACCGGTTCTACCTTGGAGTTCGAGGGTCTGGACATGAGCGATCCCCAGGGCGACAAGGAAGTCCTGGAGATTCTCTCGGAGATGGGCTGCCGGGTAGCGACGGTTCCCGTCGACGCCGCTTCGCAGCGTCTCCGCGTCTCGGGGCCCGACGGCGCACTTACACCCGGTACCTTCGACCTGAACAACATCCCCGACGCCCTGCCGGCCCTGGCGGTCGCCGCCTGCTACGCCGACGGCGAGACTCGCCTGGTCAACGTTCCCCAGGCCCGCCTTAAAGAAACCGACCGCATCGCCGTCATGGCAGCGGAGCTTGCCAAGATGGGCGCCGACGCGGACGAGCTCCCCGACGGGCTGGTAATCCGGGGACGGGCGCAGGCCGGCCCCGGGAGCCTCCGGAGAAAGCCCGGGCTCTCCGGTGCGGCTGTCGACAGCCACGACGACCACCGCGTGTCGATGGCCCTCGCGGTTGCCGCCCTCGGGGCCGAAGGCCCCACCGAAATTTCCGGCTGGGAAGCCGCCGAAATCACCTATCCCGACTTTTTCTCCGAGCTCCGGCGCCTGACGGCACGGTAGCGGAGCACCCTATCCGATGGTTTTCTTCGACGTCGACCACACCCTAACCCGTCGCACCACCGGCCGTCGTTTTGCCGAATACTGCCTCCGGTTGGGACTGATTACTCGACGCCATCTAGTTCCGGTACCGCTGTTCTACCTCGGCTATCGGATGGGATGGGTAACCAAGGGAATGATTCGCCGGGCACTGAGGCCGATCGTCGGGGTCCATCGCCGAGAGCTCGAGCGCCTCGGCCAGGAGTGTTTCGACGAGGTAATTCGGTACGATATCTTCGACGAGGCACTCTCCGAGATTCGGCGCCTCAAGAAGGCCGGGGAGCGAATCGTTCTTGCGACCACCTCTCTCGACTTTATCGTGGCGCCCCTGGCGGAGCACCTCGAGGTGGAAGACGTTATCTCGACCAGCTTGCGCTACAGCGACGGGTTTGCAACCGGCGAAACCGCGGGGCCCGCCGTTTTTCGCCGGGAAAAGCACCGCCGAGTCTTCCTCTTTCTCGAAAAACACGGTATTTCTCCGAAAGAGTGCCGATTCTACACCGACAGCTATCACGACCTACCGCTGCTTACCGCCGTCGGCAAGCCGGTCCCGACTAACCCGGGTCTGTTACTTCGTCTTTACGCTTCCGTTTCGGGGTGGGAGACGAAGGTTTTTCGACACTAACTTCTCTCGAACCTGGAGATAACCGTAATGAGCACACAAGACACAATCTGGAGCGTCGACGCTATCTGGCCGATTATGGCCCGGGCCGGCAGAATCGCGTTGGACGCATGGCATAATCCTCGGATACACGTAAAGGGCGACAACTCGATCGTCACCGAGGCGGATATCGAGATCGAGCGCTACTTGGAATCTCTCTTCGATCGTCCCGAGGAGGGATGCTACCTCCTCGGAGAAGAGACCCACGAGCATCACGATGCGAGCTACTTCCAAGAGGCGCTTAAGCGCTCCGCGTGGATCGTCGATCCAATCGATGGAACCGCGTCCTACGCCGCCGGGTTGCCTACCTGGGGTGTTTCGATCGGCAAGATGGAAAGGGGGACGATTGTCGAGGGAGCTCTGCTTCTGCCACGCCTCGGGGAGATCATGATTACCGAAGGGGGGCGGGTCTTCTACGGCCGCCTTTCGGCGGAGAATCCCGAGGGCACGCGCCCCGATTTCCGTATCGTTACCGGGGAGAGCCGAGGCAGCGACGAGCGGGGAGTCATCAGTGTCTCCCAGGGTGTGGTCAAGAGCGGCCGATTCTCGGGGTGGAATCCGCTCCAGGCAAGCGGCTCCTGCGTCTTCTCCGTCTTCTATCTCGCTCTCGGGAGCTTTATGGCCTACGTCGGCAAGGTAAAGCTCTGGGATATCGCCGGAGGATTCGGAATACTCTCGGCCCTGGGGTACTACAGCGGCTTTTCCGACGGACGGCGTATCACCGCCGCTGTGGATCCCGAGACCTATCAACTCGATCTCTCGCGACCCAAACCCTGGAGACTGAAGGATAGCTTTGTCGCCGCTCGGTCCGAAGAGACGGCCCGGTTCGTCTGGGAGCGGCTAAGCCTTGGGAGATAGTCCTCGCCGCGTCCGACCGCGGATCGGCGCCGAGCTCCGTTCGCTTAGTCCCGGGTTTCTCTCGGTCTCCATCGACCTATCCCAGCTTCTCGGGGGACTCTGGTGGGAGGGAAGCGATAACATCGTCCGAGGCTTTGGGACGGCGGTTGCCGCGCCGGCAGACTTTCGTGATGCGCGATTGATCGCCTTGACCCGGGCCTTCGCCGGGGGTGTCCTTCGGCTCGGTGGAACGGCTGCGGACCGCGTCGTCTACGACGTACAAAACGCCCGCTCCGGCCGCGGCAAGCGCGGGGACCCCGACGGGCTGACCCTCTCCGGGGACACCTGGCAGGCGGTCAGCGCCTTTTCCGCCGCGACCGACCTGTCTCTGATGATGACGCTCAACTGCGGAAAGGCCGCCTGGAGCTCCCGGGGTCAGTGGGACCCGACGAACGCCTTGGAGCTCTTGCAATTCGACGCCACCCTCGAGAAGCCCGCTTCGGTCTGGGCCCTGGGAAACGAGATAAACGGCTACCCCTTCGTCCACGGCCCGAAGCACTTTATCGGAGCCCGAAGGTACGGCCGGGCCTTCCGTCTCTTCTCGGACCTTGTCCGCCGGACGCACCCGGCCGCCTTGACCGCCGGGCCGGCAAGCTCCTTCTGGCCCGTCATAGGGGAGCCGAACCCCAAGATCAACCGGTTTCTCCGCTTCGCCCGGGAGGACTGCGACGTGGTCACCTGGCACTACTACCCGGTCCACTCCCACCGGGGATCCTTTTCCACCCGGTGGGCGAAGCCCGAAAGCCTACTCGCACCGAGGAACCTCGACGAGGTAGCGCGGTACTCGAGACACATCGGAGCGTTGGAGACGCGGCGCGGCTTCGCCGGGGAGCGGTGGCTCGGGGAATTAGGCCCGGCGCTCTACGGCGGTGAGCCCGGCTTGTCGGACCGCTTTCTCTCGGGGCTCTGGTGGCTCGACGCCCTCAGCAGCGCCGCTTTGGCCGGAGAGGACCGCGTAGCCCGGCAGACCCTCTTTGGTTCGGAGTACGGATTGCTCCGGTCGGAGAGCTACCTCCCTAATCCGGACTATTGGAACTCCCTCCTCTGGAAGCGGTTGACGGGACCCCGGGTCCACGCGGTGGAAACCGAGAATCGGCCGCGAAAGCTGCGGCTCTACGCCCAGAGCGACGGCCCCGGGAAGCGGAAGACCCTCTTGGCCGTCAACGTCAGCGATAGTGAGTCTTTCGGGATCGACCTGGGGGGAGTCCTCGCCGGGAGCAGCCGACTCCGGGTCTACCGCGGGACGGCCCCGGACCCCTTCGCGAGGGAGCTCCGCATCAACGGGGTCGAGCCCGGCTCGGAGCTCCTCGGAAGCACCGGCGCCCCAAGGCCGGGACGGGAAATCGGCGCCGAACTGGAAGCCCTCGGCACTCCTCTGTCCGACGATTCCATCGCCCTCGGGCCTTTGAGCTACTGCTTCGTCCTGGGGGAGAACCCAGGCCCAAAATAAGACCCCGGGCCCGGAGCCGGGCCGCCGCAGAGTTACAGTGCCCGCTCCATCACCCTATTGAGCCGAGCGACAAAGTCCGTCGGGTCCTTTAGGGGGACGTTCTCCGCCATCATCGCTTCTTCGAGAAGCAGGATGCTCAAGTCCTCCACGAGGGCGGTGTCGTCTATCTCGCCGAGGCGCCGGATAATCGCGTGCTCCGGGTTTACCTCGAGGATAGGCTTTATCTCCGGGATATCGGCCTGGCCCATCGACTTTAGGAGCTCCTGAATCTTGAGGGAGGGGTCGCTCTCGTCGAGGACGATGCAGGAGGGCGAATCCGAGAGCCGGACCGAAGCGACGACGTCCTTGACGCGATCCTTCAGGACGGCCTTGATCTTGGTAAGAATCGGCTTGATCTCTTCGGCCTTCTCCCCGGCCGTGTCGTCTTTCAGGTCTTCCCCGGCGTCGGATCGGTTGATGGGCTTTAGGTCGGTCTCCTTGTAGCTCCCGATCGTCGGGACGACGATCTCGTCGACCTCGTCGTCCATCAACAAAACTTCAATATCCTTCTTCCGGTAGGCCTCGAGGAGGGGCGACTTTCGCAAGGCCTCGATGTTTTCACCGGTAACATAGTAGATGGCCTTCTGGTCGGGAAGCATCCGCTCCTTGTATTCGGCGAGACTCGTGTAGCCTTCGGCCTTGGTCGACTTAAACCGCACCAGCTCGAGGAGGGTCTCGCGGTTCCCGTAGTCGGTGTAGAGCCCCTCCTTCATCGGGCGGTTGAACTGTTCAACGAAGGTCTGAAACTTCTCCGGCTCCTCCTGGGCCAAGCGGGAGAGCTCGTTCAAGACCTTCTTGACCGACTGGGAACGGATCGAGGCGAGGACGCGGTTTTCCTGGAGGATCTCCCGGCTGACGTTCAAGGGGAGGTCTTCCGAATCGATGACACCCCGGACAAAGCGCAGGTACGCCGGCATCAGCTCCTTGGCGTCGTCGGTAATAAAGACCCGCTTTACGTAGAGGCGGACGCCGGGCTGGTAGTCCACCTGGTACAGGTCGAATGGCGCCTTCTTCGGGACGTAGAAGAGGGTCGTGTATTCCAAGGTCCCCTCCGCCCGGGTGTGGAGGTAGGTTAACGGCTCTTCGGTATCGTGGCCGAGGTTCTTGTAGAAGGTAACGTAGTCCTCTTCCGTTAGGTCGCTCTTGGATTTACGCCACATCGCCGACGCGGAATTGATCTGTTCCACCGCGTCTGACCGGGAGGTTTCGTTCCCCTTGTCGTCGTACTCGATCTTCGGGAAGTGGAGGTAGATGGGAAAGGCCACGTGGTTTGAGTACTTCTTGATGATGCCCTCGAGGCGCCACCGGGAGGCGTACTCCTTTCCATCCTCCATCAGGTGGAGGGTTACCGTAGTGCCGTGGTCCTCCCGGCTCGCTTCCTGCACCTCGTAGCCGCCCTTTCCGTCGGAGCTCCAGAGGTAGGCCGTATCGGTTCCCGCCTTCTTGGTCAGGACGTCGACCTTGTCGGCTATCATAAAGGCGCTGTAGAACCCGACCCCGAACTGCCCGATTAGGTTCGAGTCCTTCTTTGCGTCCCCGGAGAGATTCGAAAGAAAGTTCTTGGTTCCCGACCGGGCGATGGTCCCGAGCTGCTCGACAAGGTCGGCCTCGTCCATCCCGATTCCGGTGTCCGAGATGGTGATGGTCTTCTTGTCCTTCTCGTCGAAGGAGATGTCGATTCTGGGGTCGAAGCTCAGGCTCTTGAAGGCGTCGTCGGTGAGGGTCAGGTATTTGAGCTTGTCGAGGGCGTCCGACGCGTTGGAGACCAGCTCCCGGAGAAAGATCTCCGAGTTCGAGTAGAGCGAGTGGATGATAAGGTGGAGAAGTTGGTTTACTTCCGTTTGGAATTCGTGGCGTGACATGGCTACTCCTCGTCTGTGATTGAATGATGAATTGATTGAGGCAAAAATAACGAAGCGAGCCCCCGACGGCAAAATTCTTCGGTGACGCTCCTCTCTAAAGCTCTATCGGGTCGGTTTCTAGCGCGTAAGCTCGGCGGCTGGAGCGACGTCGTGGACGAGAACCCGGGACTTGCGCTTCTCGTCGTAGTCCGACCGGCGCTCCTCGGGAAGGTCCTCCGGCGTCCCCGGGACGAACCCGAGGCCTTCGAACCAGTCGGTCGTCCGGGTTGTAAGGACGAAGACCCGGCCGATTCTGAGCTCCCGGGCGCGCTGCATCAGGTAGGTTACAACGCGCCGTCCGATGCCCTGCCGGGCAAAGTGCGGGTCCACCGCCAAGCCGGCGATCTCGGCGAGGTGCCCGGGGTAGATGTGCATGGCTCCGCACCCCCGGACCGAGCCGTCGGTCTCGTAGACCACGTAGTCCTCGCTCCGGTTCAAGAGCTCTTCTTCGCTTCGCTTCCGCAAGACCCCCCGGGCGATCCAGAGCTGCATGATCCGCAGGACGTCGGGGATATCCTCCTGGTTCATCCTGCGGATACTCTCGTAGACGTTCGCGTGGATCATCGTCCCGACGCCGGCGTTTGAGAAAATCTCTTTGAGGATGACGCCCTCGATCTCTGCGTCGACGATATGGGTCCGTTCGACTCCGTTTCGCCCGGCTCGATGGGCGAGGGAGACGAGCTCGTAGGGGTGATCCTCCCGGAGCTCGCGGTTGAGCGTCAGAAATTCCTCGGCATCCTGGACCGTCATCCGGGAGACCCGGCCATCGACGTCCTGCTCCACCCCCTGGGGCACCTTAAAGGCCGCGGGAAGCGTTCGGGTTCCGACGGTGACGAAGAAGAGCTTCTGCGCCTTCAGGGCGATGGCGACGGTGGCCGCGAGCTCCCGGGAGGAGATGCTGTAGGGGCGCCCGGCGAGACTCCACCCGACCGGGGGGAAGATCGGGACGAAGCCCTCCTGTAGGGTCTTGTGGACTAACTCCTCCTCCACCCGCTCGACGATCCCGGTCTGCTGGAAATCCACCCCGTCGAGGACTCCGATCCCCCGGGCCCGGACCCAGTTCCCGATGACCGCCGTGGTGTCCAGCTCCGCCAGGTCGGTCATCAGCTTGCTCGCGCCGTCGAAGGCGGCGATCTTGACGAAGGGCATCGCCTCCTGAGAGGCGACCCGGATACCGTGGTGGGTCGTCCAGGGGATGCCGTACTGGGTCAAGAGCTCGTCGATGCGGCTTTTGGCGCCCGGGATCAGGCAGATTCGGATGCCCGCCTCTTTGAGGAGCACCAGGTCCTTGAGAAGCCGGGGCAAGAGCGGGTGCTCCAAGGGCTCGTCGTCGATCTGGATGACGAAGGTTCCACCCCGGAAGCGAGTCGCGTAGAGAAAAACCTCCCGGATCAACTCGACATGGCCGGCAATTGGGTCTTCGGTCATTGGTACATAATCAGCACCGGCCGGGGTTCCAGAGCGAGGACTTCCTCCGGGGTCATCAACGGGTCGTCGTAGCCGCCGTCCCGCCACTCCTTCGGGTAGAAGAGCTTAAAACCCTTCAGCGGAATGTTGGTCGCCTTGCGGTTGTAGTCCCAGGACTGGTGCTTGTCCTTCGGGGGGCCGAACCCGTCGGCGTTGTGGACCAGATCGACCCGATCAAAGTCGGTCCGGACCTCGTGGCGATTCTCTATCATCACCCAATTAAACTGATGGACGACGAACATCTTTCGCTGATCGATGCCCTCGCTTTCGAGGTAGTCCTGGATGATCTGCTGCGCCTCGTTTATCTCCGACGCGTGGACGCTCCCGATAACCTCGTTCGGGGTTAACGTCGACCACTCCGGATCGATCGCAAGGTGGACGCTCGGGTACCTCAGGTAGGGCAACATCTGCCGAACCGATTCCACGACGTCGTGTTTTCCCAACTGGTGGTCGAGGATGACGGCGAATCCGTTGTCTTCGGCAAAGCGAATGTAGTCGGTAAGCACTTCGGAGTTAAGGACACCGACGTTGGCATCGGCGTACGCCGTCGCGTAGATAATGTGAAACGCCGGGACCACCCGCCGGTCGCCGTTTACCGCGTCGTAATCCTCGGCGACCTCCCGGAGCTCCTCGGCCATCTCCTCGATGGGGGTCTCCCCGAGGATACCCATGTAGAACGCTACCTGGCCAGGGATGCATCGGGGCGGTTCGGCGAATTCTGGACTACGATTCG
>CAYPUT010000083.1:0-13263 GCA_964413945.1 uncultured Spirochaetaceae bacterium | reverse complement strand
TCTACGGGGGGCAGCTCCTCAACTATCTCGACAGCTGGGGGTTTTCCGCCAAGCGGAAGGTCTACTTTATTCTCTATAACGCCGATCCCACTATCAGCTTCAACCTTTCCTACCGGAGTACCTTTGCGGTCCTGAACCGCCGGCACTCCATCGACCCCCTGCAGCCCACCGACACGATGGTCTCGAAGATAGAGTCCGGTCAACCGGATCTGATTATCTCGCATCCTTCGACCGTCGAGGATATCGCCGATTGGCTCCTCGACCGGGGACGCACCTACGATAAGCCTATCGGCTTCGCCACCGGCGGCGAGGTGCTTACCGAACGGCTGCTCGTCAAGGTCGCGAAGGCCTTTCCTGCGTCCCAGTATTTTGATTTCTACAACACGGTAGAGATCGGTCTTGTCGCCGCACAGTGCGCCTGTAGCGATCTCTTACACGTGAACGCCAACGGCGTCATTCTCGAGGCGGGCGAGGGTGTCCGAGACGACACCGGCGAGCAGTACGTCAAGCCGATCTTTACCAACCTCTGGAACTACGGCACTCCCTTTATCCGGTACACCGGGATTGAAGATCTGCTCCAATTCGCCGCGGAAGGGGCCTGCGACTGCGGGAGCAACGGTAAGTTGATCCGCACTATCGTCGGCCGTGAATCGGATATTATTCGGAGCCCGGATACCAAGGGGATCTCCGCCTGTAACCTGATGAGCGCCCACGCCGATCTCCCGGGTGTCCGGCGCTTTCAGTACGTCCAACGCAGTCCGGAGGAGCTTATCCTCCGGTACATCCCGTCCGAAGGGGCGGACCATGGGGCCATCCGCAGGGAGGCGGAAGCCGTCGTCCGCCGGACCCTCGGGCCGTCGATTCGCTTTACCACCGAGGCCGTGGAAGAGGTCTACAAGTCGCCGAAGTCCCTCAAGGTCCCGATTGTGGTACGGCAGGCGTAAGAAGCTCCCGGCCGAGCAGAATCGCCCGGAGCCATTTGTAGGCGTTCGACCGGGGGCTCGGCTGCTCGAAGCGAAAGAGCCTCCCTCGATGATAGAACTCCAGGGCCTCGGTATTCTGGACGTTGACCCCCTCTATCTCTCCGAAGGAAAATAGCCACTCATTCTTGCCTTCGAGGACAATGCCGCCGGGGTCCAGCCTCAGTGTCCCGGTATCCCTCCGTCTGACTCTTGCGGTCCGGTAGCCGGTCGACAGGCGGACCCCCTGGTCGGCGAAGAGGGGTGCCTGGGGCCCGGGCTCCACGCCGACGCCGGATCCGCCCTCGGTCCCGACCCCCAGCCCCGTTTCCCGAGCCGCCTCCATCCGGCGGGCAAGCTCATCGACTTGCCAAAGGTTCCAATCCCCGGGGGTGCCGAATCGCGGCGGCCCAACCGGCGGCCCCGCCGATGGCCCGGCTGCCGTCGCTACGAAGCGGCCGTCGGCCCGGTAGCGGTGCGAGAGCCCGCAGGCCGTGCAGGTGACGTATTCGCGCCGCGAGACGAGGGTCGAGAAGCCCCGACATCCGGGACAGACGAAGAGGATTCGCTCGAGGTATTCCGCCGGCGCTCTGTTGCGGTAGTGGGCGGCGATGCCGGCGCTCCACTCGGAGTCGTCGTGCTCGACGGCGGCGGATATGCGTGCGGAGATCTCCTCTTTACTGAGGGCGGCAACAGCCTCCCGGGAGAGGAGGAGGGAAAAACCCACCGCGACGGGACCCCGGCTACGATACCGGGCCCACCGGGGTTGCGTCAGGTAGCCGCCGGATTGCTTCGCCAACACCACGGGAACGCCCGCCGCCTTGATCAGCCTCGGAACCTCCGGCATCAGGGGAATGCTCCTTCCGTCCCAGGTACGGCGTCCTTCGGGGAAGATGCCGACGACCCCGCGATTCTTCCGAAGCACCGTAAAGATCCTCCGGACCGCCGCGCCGTCGGGCATGAACTTGGTTTTCGGGATCGAAGCGAGAAGACGCATAGCGGTTCCGATAAGACGTGACCGGAAGATGTTGTCCGAGGTGACGAATTGCACCGTGTTAGGGAGAAGGGCACCGATAAAAAAGGGATCCCAGTAGTTTACATGATTGGCGACCAGGATGTAGGGTGGGTCCGTACCGGGAGATCCCCGGGAGGCAATGCCGTAGCGCCGGACGATGAAGATCTTCGACAGTAGCCTGACGACGCGTACTGCCCAGGGCCGGGGTATGGTTGGATCGTGCTTCACAAACTCGGGGTCGCCACCGGGAGGTAACGCCGGTAGATGCTCTTGACCAGCCGGGGAACGACCGGTTCGTCGAGAACCCGGTTCAGGTCGAGAGAGCCGACACAGGAGGGCATATCGTTTAGGCTGCGGTCGACGAAACGGATGCCCCGGCTGTAGTCGAAGCCGAGGCCCTCTCGCCAGGAGCGATCCCCGGGAATGTCCCGGGACACCTGCCAGAGGTAGCGCCGATCGAAGAGCTGGGAGAGGACAATAACCGGCGGGAGAAGCTTGAGTACGCTCCGGAACCCCCGGGCCTTCGGATGGACGACGAACTTGGAGCATTCCATAGCCCGGCTTCCGAGAAACTCCGGAGTATCGATGGCGACGCCCTTCTCCATTTCCATCGCGAGGCCCGGAAAGCGAGGCGTTCGGATGTTTAGTGTGATGGTCGCCAAGAGGCGAAGATCCTCGAAGAGACCGATAATCACCGATTCCGAATCCCTTTCGAGGGCCATGGACTCGAGGCGTGCCGTTCGTGGATCGAGAAAGCCGGACTCCACCAGTCCGCAGTATCGGAGGTCGACAACCTGATGGTAGGCCGATGTGTCCGGGTAGACCCTACGGACCGAACCTTCGTTAAGGCGATCCGAAGGATGGAGGTAGTCGTTCCAGTCGTCTTCGTAGACCGTTTTCCAGGATAACGGAGATTCTTCGGCGGCCGAACTGTCTCTAACCAGATCCATCATCAATCTCCCAGGGCGAAGTATAGCATCGGATTCGGCGGGAAATCCAGGAATTTTTTTATTGGAATGCTATATATCCCTTTGACTATATCTTAGTCTGAGAGTCATATTCCGAGAAGGAGGACGAATGGCACGCTACACACACGACATTCTGGTTATCGGGGGCGGGGCTGCGGGATTGACCGTCGCCGCGGGCACGGCTCAGCTGGGTCTTAAGACAGCCCTCTTCGAGCCGAAGAAGCTCGGGGGAGACTGCCTCTACCACGGCTGTGTCCCGAGTAAATCGCTGTTGAAAACGGCGACGGTCTACCAGCAGTTGAAGGAGTTTCCGAAGTACGGTCTCCCGGAAACCTCGCGGCCCCGGGTGGACATCAAGGATGTGAACGCCCGGGTGCAATCGGTAATAGACTCGATCGCCTACCACGACTCTCCCGAGCGCTTCCGGAAGCTCGGGGCGGAGGTCTTTCTCGGGCATGTCCGGTTCGTCTCTCCCCACGAGGTAAAGTTCGACGACGGCAACCTCTATTCCGCGAAGCGGATAGTCTTAGCGACCGGAAGCTCCCCCCGGGCGGTCCCGATTCCCGGCCTCGAAGACGCGGGCTATCTGACGAACCTCGATATGTTCTCCTTGGACGCTCTTCCGAAGAAGCTTATCGTCCTCGGCGGCGGACCCATCGGTGTGGAGATGAGCCAGGCCTTTACCCGCCTCGGCACCGAAGTCTCTGTTATCGACGTCGCGCCTCAACTGCTACCCCGGGAGGACGCCGACATGGCCGCCTTCGTCGCCGACCGCCTGCGGGCCGAAGGCGCGGCTCTCTACCTGGGAGCGAAGGTGCAGCGGGTCGAGGCTTCCGGGGGCTCGAAGACGGTGGTGTTGGAGCACGACGGAGCCGAAGTTACCCTAACCGCCGACGACATTCTGGTCGCCACCGGCCGGAAGGGTAACACCGACGACCTCGACCTGGAGAAGGCCGGGGTGGCGGTGGAGAAGAGCTTTATTACCACCGACGCGAAGCTCCGAACGAGTCAGAAGCACATCGTCGCGATCGGCGACTGCAACGGCCGCTTCCTCTTTACCCACGTCGCCGGAGCCGAGGGTTCCTTGGCGGTCCGGCGGCTGGCGCTCCACGCCGGCGGGGTCATGAGCTACCGGAACGTCCCCTGGTGCACCTACACCGATCCGGAGCTTGCGAACATCGGGTACAACGAGCGGGCGGCCGAGGAGGCGGGCATCACCTACCAGGCGATTACCCAGCCCTTTAGCGGCATCGACCGGACTCACGCCGAGGCGGAGCCCGAAGGGATGATGAAGATTCTCGTCGACCCCAAGGAGCGGGTAATCGGCGCCCAGGTCGCCGGTATCCACGCCGGAGAGCTCTTGATGCCTTCGGTCTTCGCGGTATCTCAGGGCTGGAAGCTCAAAGAGTTGATGTCGCCCATCTATCCCTACCCAACCTTAAGCGAGATAACGCGGAAGACCGTGAGCGCCCACATGGGGCCGAAGCTCTTCAACGACAAGGTCCGGGGAATCCTGCGGTTCCTCTTCCGCTACCGAGGGGTCGCGGGATCGGACCATCACGCTGAGGGGACCGACGATGAAAAGTAGTCTCCGGATTGCCGTTCTGCTTGTTCTGGCGGTCGCTCTTCTTGCCGCCGGCTACTTCCTCGAGGTGCCGCGCTACCTCCGGCAGCTCTTGGACTGGATAGACAGCATCGGCGCCATCGGGCCGATTATCTTTATCGTGCTCTACATCCTGGTTACCGTGCTCCTGGTGCCGGGGTCCATCCTGACCCTCGGAGCCGGGGCTCTCTTCGGAGTTCTCTGGGGCACCATCTACGTCTCGGTGGGGTCCACCCTCGGAGCCACCGCGGCCTTTCTGGTCGGGCGCTACTTTATGCGGGACTGGGTGGCGGCAAAGATAGCCCGGAGCGAGCGCTTTAGCGCCGTCGACGAGGCCATCGGCCGGGAAGGGGGAAAGATCGTCTTTCTGCTCCGCCTCTCTCCCATCTTTCCGTACAACTTCTCGAACTACGCCTTCGCGCTTACCAAGGTCGGCGTGGGTTCCTACATGCTGGCGTCCTGGATCGGGATGATCCCCGGGACCATCATGTACGTCTACATCGGGTCGCTGATCGAAAGCCTCGCCGCCCTCGGGACCGAGGGGCGCGCTCGGACAACCGCGGAGTGGATTCTCTACGGCGTCGGGTTGGTGGCGACGGTAACCGTCACCGTCTTCGTGACCCGCCTCGCCCGCCGGGCCATCCAAGAACGCGTCGGGGAGGAGGTGGTCGAGGCCGAGGGAGAGTAGAAAAAGGCCCCGCCGCCCCCGGATTTCCGCCGCTCATCTGGACGATGAGTGATACAATGTTTTCTATGGTCAGCGGGAACCTGGTGCTGTCTATTCTCGCGGTTTCCATTCTCTTTCAGGTAGCCTCGGCGGTAACGGCGCTCTGTCTGATGCGACGCAGCGGCTTCCATCTTCCCTGGCTGTTGATATCCATCGCCGTAAGCCTGATGGCGATTCGTCGCATTACCAGCTTCGTCGGGATGATCGAACGCGGCGAGTTTCCCGCAACCGCCTTGGGCCCCGAGCTGATCGCCTTGGCAATCTCCGTTCTGATGCTGTCGGGGCTCCGGCTCTTTCGCCCGGCCTTTCGGTCTCTGATGGCGGCCCGGAAGCAGGAGCTCTCGGCGAAGGATCTGTTAATCCGGGAGTCCCACCATCACGTAAAGAACGACCTTCAGATGCTTCAGAGCCTTATCCGGCTGCAGATGAACACAACTCAAGAACCCGGCGAACAGGATATCCTTCGAGATCTGGTGCTCCGGGTGCGTGCGTTTTCGATTCTCCATGAGCACATCTATCGCGATGTCGAGGGAGAGGTTTCCTTCCGGCAGTACATTGGGAACCTCGCCCAGGCCATTGCCGAGAACTTCCGGCGGGGGAGGGTGCGGTTACAGGTCGATCTCCATGATGTCCCGATCGATTGGCGGAACCTCCTCTACTCCGGGCTTGTGGTCAACGAAGCGCTTACCAACGCGTACAAGTACGCCTTCGACGAAGAGTCAGAGTCTCCGGTCGTGCGGGTCTCGAACCATCTCGAAGGGGAGATGATCGTTGTCGAGGTAACCGATAACGGAAAGGGTCTTCCTCCGGGCGTTCTCGATGGCTCCCGGGACTCCTACGGATTGACCCTTATGCGGGGAATCGGCTCCTACCCGGGGTGGAGCCTCGGCATCGAGAGCCTTGGTGCGGGGAGTCGGGGTACCCGAGTCCTCTTTCGGGTCCCGGCAAAGACCCCGGGACCCCGAAAGGTGTTTTGTTAGCTCGTCGCGCGGCGGACGGTTACCAGCTGGGATACCGGGTCGGTGTCCAGGGCGTGGGCCGTCACGTTGAGTACGGTCTCGAGGTAGTGGATGACGACTTCGTAGGAAAAGCTGCCGTCGGCACCGACTGCCACGTCGTCTCCCGTAATGGTAACCCGGGCCGAAGGATCCGAGACCGTTCCGGTTACGACCACCCGATTACCGGCAACCTCGCTCTGGTCCAAGGGTTCGGCTACCGTGAGCACGAGGGCCCGGGTAAGGGTGATGGTCCGCTGGGCGGCGGTGGACCCTTCCTTGTCCGCTCGAATGACGATGCGATTCTGCCCGTAGGCAAGGGGAACCGTCTGGCTGTAGGCTCCGTCCGCCGAAACATCGATCGGCTCATCGTTTATCGAAAGCGTCGCCTCTGCGTCGGAAACGACCCCGCTTACCAGGACTTCCCGATCGGTGACCGTGCCCCGGGTCGCCGGGGTCGTGACCTCGATACTCAGGCGCGATCCTCCGCCGATTCCGCACCCGGCGAGTAGCGCTACCAAAACTACTACTCCGATACCAACTCGTAAGAGCCCTTTATGTGTCATACGTTCCTCCATGACAGTTTGATGCTACATTATCGCTCGGAGGTGTGAAGAAGATATGAAGGAGGATGCGGGACGTTTGAGAATTCTCGTCGTCGATGACGATGAGAAGACACTGCGCCTCATCCGGCTCTATCTCGAGAACGACGGCTACGCGGTCTTCCCGGCCACCCGGGGCGACGACGCGCTCCAGCTGGCCCGGGAGCTCCTACCGGACCTCATCGTGCTGGATTTGATGATTCCCGGAATCGACGGACTCGAGGTCTGCAGAATACTCCGGGAGGAGTCTAACCCGTTCATAATCATGCTGACGGCTCGGACCACCGAGCACGATAAGCTTATCGGTCTCGACGCCGGGGCCGACGACTACGTAGCAAAGCCGTTTAGCCCCCGGGAGCTCGCGGCTCGGGTCCGGGCGGTGCTCCGGCGCTCGGAGTCCTCCCGTTCCGGCCGGCAGAGCAAGGATGTGCGCGTCGGCGAGCTCTGCCTGAGCATGGCCGAGCGCTCCGTGAGGCGAGGAGAGGAAACGATTAGCCTGACCCCGATAGAGTTCCGTCTTCTCGCTATCCTCGTCTCCAGTCCCGGGCGGCCCTTTACCCGGGAGGAGCTGATAGACCGGGCCCTGGGCTACGAGTACGACGGCATCGACCGCACAATCGACGCCCACATCAAGAATATCCGGCGAAAGATCGAGACCGATCGAACAAAACCGCGTTACATCAAGACCGTTTTCGGGGTCGGGTACGTGTGTCCTCCGGAAGGTCAGAGATGAACCTCCTCCGCTCCCTCCGGGTGCGACTCTTTGTGGCCTTCGCCCTGGTCGTCCTCGTCGCCGTAGGAACGTTTTCCGTTTTCGTGACCCGTCTCGCCGACCGGCGCTTCGACGAATACGAAGAGGTCTTGGAGCGGCTCCAGATTACCCGGATGGCGCAGTGGCTCGTCGGATTCTACGAGGCTTCGGAGTCTTGGGAGGGCGTTCAGCCCTACGCCTACGAAATGCAGGCACTCTCGGGGACCGCGGTCGTAATCGCGGACGCCTCGGGCTCAATCGTCGGCGACTCTCGCTACAGCGAGGTCCTGGGGCTCCCGCCCTCGAATTGGACAACTCATTCCCTCGTCGGACGAGACGGAGCGAACGTCGGTACCCTCTACCTGAGCAGTGAACGAACTATTCAGGAGGTGTTTCGGGGGAGGCTTAAGGAGTCCCTGGGTCTGCTGCTGGTGTTGGGAAGCCTCTTTGGAATACTCGTCGCTCTTGGGGTTTCGACGGCGGTTGCCGGCATGATATCGGCCCCGGTGCGCCAGCTCGCCGGTTTTGCCCAGGCGACCGGCCGGGGGGACTTCTCCCATCGTCTCTCGCTTCGACGGAGCGACGAGCTCGGGGATCTCGGGGAAGCCTTCAACCGGATGGCCGGAGAGCTCGACGCGGCCTTTCAACACCAGCGAAACCTCGTCGCCGATACGGCGCACGAGCTTCGGACCCCCCTGAGCAACGTGCGTGGCTACCTCGAGGCCTTCGAGGATGGCATTCTCGAGGCCTCGGAAGCGATGCCTGTCGTCCGGGACGAGGTCGAATTGCTCCAGCGGCTCGTCGAAGATCTTCAGCAGGTAGCCATCGCCGAAGCCGGAAGCCTGCGATTGCAGCGGGAATCGGTGCGGGTGGCCGAACTCGTGGGACACACCGTGGCGAGCAGAGAAATGGCGCTACGGGCAAGCGGTACCGAGTTGCGAATCGAGATTCCCGAAGAGCTCCCTCCGGTCCTGGCGGATCCTCAGCGAATCGGCCAGGTCCTCTCTAATATTCTGCTGAACGCCATTCGCCACACTCCCGAAGGAGGGACGATTACCATTACCGCTCGCGAGTGGGAAGGAGACGTCGAAATCGCCGTTAGCGACACCGGTACCGGAATACCCGAGGAGCAGTTGCCCCTAGTCTTCGACCGCTTCCACCGGGTCGATCCCTCCCGTTCCCGGGAAACCGGGGGGAGCGGACTTGGTTTGACGATTGCCCGGCTCTTAGTCGAATCCCACGGCGGAAGGATTGTCGCCGAGAATAACCCCGAAGGGGGGAGTCGTTTCTCTTTTACGCTTCCGGCACGTTCTGACTCTCCGGAGGCGGGGCGTCGACCGTAAAGCGGCCGCCGCCGGTCTTTAGGGGCAGCGGATAAAGCCCTGGGCCCAGAGGCAACCGCCGCAGGCGGGCTCTTCGTTTCCGCTGCAGTCCGAGAGATTCTGTTCGATCCGTTCACAGCTCCGGCAGGTTGTGCAGGGAGCAAAATCGAAGGCATCGAGGCGCTCCCGGAAGTCGAGATAGCCGGGGTCGCTCCAGATCTCGACGAGGGACCTGTCGGTGACCGAACCGACGGTGTGAGCGTGGCTCGTCCGGGAGATATCGTCGACGTAGTGGGTGTGGGTGTGGAGGAGGGCGAGACAGGGAGCCACCTCACCGTCCCACCGGATGCTCATGCTGCCCTTTTCTATGAAGGGACATCGATTCGCCGGCGGAAAAAGACCGAGCTCCGGTGTTCCGAGGGCCCGGGACCCGGCGTCCATGACTCCCCGGAGCGCTTCGGTAACCCGGGAGTTTTCGAAGTCCATCCGGGGAAGATCGACCGTGGGGCGTTTCGCATTCCACTTGGCCAGCTCGGCGTCGTAGAGCGTCTGCGCCTTGAGGCGGGTGTCGTGGGCCAAGACGTTGCTGATGGAAAAGTGCTCCGCCCCGAGTTTCAATCCGATCTTGACGACGTCCGGCAAATCCCCGATGTTCTGCTCCATCGCGACAAAGGCGATTCCCACCTCCGGTCGCGTCTTGGCAAGCAGTAGCTTCCGATTCTGCAGGTGTCTGAGATTCCGCAGCACGAGGGGGAGGGACGCTCCGAGACGAACATCCGAATAGCTTTCCGGCCTCGCGCCGTCGATGGAGACCCAGAGCCGCCGTAAGCCGACGGCGATAAGCTCTTCGATTCGCTCGGACGTAAGAAGCGTTCCGTTGGTAATAAGGTCCACTTCCGCGCCGGTCTCCCGAATCGCTCGGATATACTCGAGGGCCTTCGGGTGATGCATCGGCTCGCCGAAGCCCCCGAAGAAGACGAGGGGGCGCTCTTCCATGCCGGCTACCTCGCTCCGGATCTTTTCGAAGAGCTCCTCGGACAAGAAACCGGTCTGAAGGTCCCACACGTTGCGCATACAGGTGCGGCAGTCGATGTTGCACCCGTTGGTCAACTCGATATAGAGCCGGGCAAGGTGGCTCGGGCTCCGCCGGACGACGAACCCGTTCTCCTTAACGTCGAGGCGCGCTTTCGAGCCCGGAGCGAGACCGTAGGCCCGGGCCACTTCCGGGGGAAGGGTTAGGCTACCGTCGGGGCCTACCGATATTTCTGTGTTGGACATTGGATTTCCCTACTATATTTGTCACTTAACCAGAGCTCCGGCCGGTTGTCAAGATAGAATCCTTCATCCGGAGGTTAATAGCGAGGTACACCAGAAAGGCAAGGAGTTGGCTCCCGGCGACGAGCCATACGAGGCTCCCGGGGCCCTGGGACTCGAACAGTTGCCCGGCGATCCACGGGAGCGTCATGCCGCCGGCGGCGGAACTTGCCACAAAGATTCCCCCGACCGTCCCGGTAAGAATCCGGGCCTCGCCGCCAAGGGTAAAGACCGTCGGTACTATGGAGGACTGAGATAGGCCCAAGAGCACGGCGACCGTCCATATTCCGGCGGAAACCCCGCCGAAGGCGACGAAGACCGCCATGGAGAGGAGGCATCCAAAAAGGCTTACGGATATCAGTTTCCGGGCCCCCCACCGGCGGACGAGCTCGATGCCGGCGAAGCGACCAAAGGTCAGGGCGGCCCAGAAGGTAGAGTTTAGATAGCCGGCTTCGGTCGGCGGCATCAACTCTTTTCGGAGTACGTAGCTGTAGATCCACCCGGCGAAACCCGCCTCCCCGGCTATGATCAAAAACAGAAGCGCCGACGAAAAAATGACGAGCAGGGGCTCCGGAATACCGTGGCTCCCTTGGGCCGTGCTCTTCTCCCGCCCCTCCGCCGGAAGCCGGAGCCACCAAAGGGTCGCGATCCCGGCGATAACCGCCAGAGCCGCGTACCCCGGGAGGAGCCTTCCGGCCCGGGACACGGACTGGGAGATAAAGATCGGCGAAACAATGGCCCCGACGCCGAAGGAGAGATGAAGCCCGTTCATAACCGGGCCGGCCCGTTCCTTGTGGATCCAGACAACTCCCGTATTGGCCGCTACCTCGGCGGTGCCCTGGGCGAACCCCAGCCCGGCCACCGTTGCGAAGACGCCTGCTATCAGCGCCCACTGGGGCAGCAGAAAAAGGCCTGCCGCGAGCACGCCCATCGTGGCCGCGACAACGTACTTCCCGGGAACCCGGTCGAGAATCCGCCCGCCGGTCAATGAGCCGGCGATGTAGCCGATCCGGTGGAAGACAAAGAGCCCCCCAACGGTGCCCAACGCGGAGGAAGTCGACGAGGCGATCGCGGGTATGCTCGGGCCGAAGGCCGCCGTGGTCATCCCGACGATGGTAAAGGAAAGATAATAGGCGGCGGTCTTCGCCGCCGAGGACTTTGTCATGTTGGGATAGGCTACGACATTCGAAGCCTTAGACGGAAGACGGTTCCTACGCCCTCGGCGCTCTCTGCCTGCAGCGTGGCGCCGATTCGGGTAGCCATGTCCTGGCAGAGAAGAAGCGCCAGGCCGGAACCCTTCTCCCCGGCGGTGCCGGAGCGCTTCGAGCGTAACCGCCAGTCGAAGAGTCCATCGAGTTGCGCCGGAGACATCCCGATACCCGTGTCCCGCACGCTTAAGCAAACCTCGTTTCCCGTCTGTTCAGCTGAAAGCTCTACCTCGCCGCCGCTGGTAAACTTGTTGGCGTTTACCAACAGGTTGCGCAGAACAAAGAGAAGGACGTTCCGGTCGCTCTCTAGGGGCCCGGCTCCGTTAATATGCGCGGTCAGTCGATTACCTTTTGCACCAAAAGAGTCGGAAAGCGACTCGGCGAGCTCCTCCGAAAGCTCCCGGAGGTCTACCACCTCCAGAGAAGCGGGCTCTGGACCTCTCATCTCGCCGCTCGCCCAGGCTACCACGTTGTCGATCAGGTATTGCGTCGAATCGAGAAGCTGCCCGAGCTCCCGCACAACGGCGACCCGGTCATCCACCGAAAGCTCTTCGTCGTTCAACAGCGCTACGGCGCTCGCGACCGCTGCCATCGGCGATCGAAGGTCGTGACCCATAATCGCCATCATCCTGGTCTTGAGGTCCGAAAGCTCTTCCAGGGTCCGGGTCTTTGCCCGGAGCTCCAAGAGGTTTACGACGTGGTGGGAGAGTATCACCATCGTCTCCCGCTGTTTCGGCGTCAGACTCCGGGGCGCCGAGTCGATGGCGCAGAGCGCCCCGAGCCGGTAGCCGTCCGGTGTTACCAGGGGCATGCCGGCATAGAACCGGATTCCCGGGGTGTCGATCACCAGCGGATGGTCACGGTAGCGCTCGTCGGCCCGGGCATCTTCGACCACGAAGAGCTCATCGTCGAGGATCGCGTAGTCGCAGAAGGCGATCTCCCGGGGTAGCTGCCGGTGCTCCAAGCCCAGGGTCGATTTGAACCAAACCCGATCGCTGTCGACGAAGGAGATGCTCGCGATGGGGGTCTCGCAGATCTGCCCGACCAGCCGGACGACCTCGTCATACTCCCTCTCGTCGATAGTATCGAGGATGCCGTAGGACCGCAGTTTGGCGAGGCGCGCTTCTTCGTCGGGTGGGAACGGGGTAGGATTCATATATAATACATTTTATCATTATTGGATTTAATTTGCAAGTCTTTCCGTTCCGAGGCAGTCCGCATAGGCGCAGGTGGTTGTTGGTGATATTCTCCCTTTTAGGAGAATGCCATCATGAGATTACTGACAACAGTGGCTCTGGGTGTGGCGCTGCTGCTGGGGACCGGCGTGGTCTTCGGGCAGCAGGCCTTGGACAACGGAACCATCAATCGCTGGGCCGATTCGATGGAAGAGATTCAGGAGTGGGGGGAAACCCAGGGCGACTTCGACGATCCGTCGGACCCGATGGACTTCGAAGGCGCGTTCGCCGAGGTGGCCGAGCGGCACGCCGAAGTCCGGCGCATTATCGCACGCCACGGATTCTCCGACGGGGACGAATGGGCGGCTATTGGCGCTCGAGTCTTGAACGCCTACGGTGCGATGCGAATGGAAGAGGAAGCGCCGGGTTACCGCCAGGAGATGGAGCAACAGCTCCGGGAAATCGAAAACAGTCCGCATCTTACGCCGGAGCAAAAACAGATGATGCGGCAACAGATGGAACAGGCAATGCAGATGATGGAAGGGATGGCCGACGCGCCGCCGGCGGATGTCTCGGCGGTTCGCGGGAACCGGGCCCGGCTGGATCGGCTCTTCGACGAGGAGT
>CAYPUT010000082.1:0-13336 GCA_964413945.1 uncultured Spirochaetaceae bacterium | reverse complement strand
ACCCGGCGTGGCTACTCGGAAAAGGGCCGGAGGGCCTCTTCGATCACCTCCCATTCTTTATGCGCTTCCCGTTGGGCGCTCTCGTTGTCGACCAGCGCGGCCTGGCGTTCCTTGAGTGCCCCGGGGTCCAGGTACACTTCCGGGGATGCCATAGCCTCCTGGATGCCGCGGTGCTCCTCTTCCAAGGCTTCGATACGAGCCAAGAGCTCCTCTTCACGTTTCCGGAGTTTTCTGAGCTCGGCCTTCCGTGCCTTCTGGGCGCCAAAGTCGCCGGCGGAGGACCCGCTGGAACCGGCCGACGAATCGGGAGCCGGCCCCGGAGAAACGCCGGCGTCCTCGAAGACCCGGCCGATGCCGCTTTTCTCGAAGTCGCGGTAGCTTCCCGGGTAGAGCTGCCAACCCTGCGACGGTACGCCGTCGGCGGCACCACCGGCTGCCCGCCGGGGTTCCGAGGGGCGCTGCTCCCGGGGCCAGAGGGCCAAGACTTCGTTTGCGACCTCTCGGATAAAGAAGCGGTCGTGGGAGACAAACACGACGGTTCCTGAATAGTTGCGTAGCGCTCCGGAAAGGACTTCTTGGCTGGTCATGTCGAGGTGGTTCGTCGGCTCGTCGAGAATCAGGAGATTCGCTGGTCGTAACAGGAGCGTGGCCATCGCGAGACGGCTTCGCTCGCCGCCGGAGAGGACCTCGAGGCGCTTCTCTACGGCATCACCACTGAAGAGAAAGGCCCCGAGAACGTCCCGGACCATCGGTTGTGCAGAGGTGGACGCCCGGGAGCTCGCGTATTCGAGAATGGTAAGCTCCCCCGGGAGGGTGTCCGGAGTGTCTTGTCCGAAGTAGGCGGTTTGCACGCCTTGCCCCAAAGAGAGGGTCCCGGACGTCGCTCCATCCTTTCCCGCGAGGATGCGCAGAAGCGTCGACTTTCCTGCTCCGTTGCGTCCGAGAACGGCGAGTTTGGTTCCCCTCCGGACGGTAAACTTGAGCGAATCGAGGACCGGGGCGTCTGTGCTATCCTGCGGGCCGTAGGATTTCGAGAGCTCCTCTGCCTCGACAACGACGTTTCCGCTGTGGGTCGCCGGGGGCAGCTTGAGGTTGATGGGGCGAAGGTGCTCCGGGATCTCGATCCGTTCCTGCTTATCGAGCATCTTTACCCGGCTTTGGACCTGCTTGGCCTTGGTCGCCTTTGCCCGAAACCGCCGGATAAAGTCCTCTTGCTTGGCGATATCCCGCTGCTGGTTCTCCCAAGCCGCCACGAGTTGGGCGAGCTCCGCCTTCCGTTGGGTCTCGTAAGAGGAGTATCCCCCCTTGTACCGCCGGACCTTTCCGAGAAAGAGCTCGAGAATCTCGGTTACCGTGTCGTCTAAGAACGCCCTGTCGTGGGAGACGATCAAGACTCCCCCCGGAAAGGACTTGAGAAATCCGGAGAGCCAGAGGCGGGCTTCGATGTCGAGATAGTTCGTCGGCTCGTCGAGGAGCAGGAAGTCGGGATGGCTCAAGAGGGTCCGGGCAAGGGCCGCCCGCATCCGCCATCCGCCGCTGAACTCCTTCAGAGGACGGTGGTGATTGTCGTCGTCAAAGCCCAGGCCCTTGAGCACCTTGGCGATCTCCGGCTCCCGTAAGTAGAAGCCGCTTTCCTCGAGCTCGTGGTCGAGGTGTGCCAGTTCGGCCAAGAGGGTGCCGTGATCCGGCGCCGCTGCGGTTACGTCGGCTTCTTTAAGCATGCCGGCGACGTCTTCCCGCCGTTCGAGGAGACGAAACTCCCGGTTAAAGCCTCCCTCCGCCGCCTCGTAGACGGTGGTATCCAGCGACAGCTCGAAGCGTTGGGGCAAATAGGAAATAACCCGGTCCTTCGGGAGGCTTGCCTCTCCGGCTTCCGGGGACTCACGGCCGGCGAGAATACGCAGGAGCGTGGTCTTTCCGCTGCCGTTTGCCCCGACGAGTCCGGCACGGCTTTTCGGGTCGAGGGTCAGAGACACGCCGTCGAGAACCGTTTGGGCTCCATATGCAAGTGAAACGTTGGTCGTGGCTATCATCAGGATTAGTTCGTCACAATGTACGCACCCGGGAGGGGAGTGTGCAAGGGCCCGGGAGGCGGGTCGGCCCTCTTGTCCCGGGCCGCCCTGCCGGAGTACCTTAGCCCCTGCAAACCAGAGGAGGTTATTGGTTGTACTCGGTCCGATTGGCCTACTTGTTCTTGATTCCCTCTTTCTTCGGAGTCGCGGGTCTCCAGCGTTTCTACATCGGTAAGGTAGGGACGGGGATCCTCTTTCTCCTGACGGGGGGACTCTTCGGCATTGGAACCCTCTACGACCTCTTTACCCTTCCGAACCAAGTGCGGGACGCTTCCATCCGGGACCGGCTGCTTCAGGACTATACCGGGGTGTTTACCGCCCCCGGGGCACCAAAGGCGCCGGAGGAGAGTCTGGAATACCGGATTCTCAAGGCGGCCCGGGACAACGGCGGGTACGTTACACCGTCGGAGATAGCTCTCGAGGCGAAGGTATCGCCGGATTTAGCGAAAGAGCGTCTCGAGGAGATGGTTTCGAAGGGGTACGCGGAGCACCGGGTAAAGAAGACGGGACTAATCGTCTACGCCTTTCCGGAGTTCATGCAGGAGGACCGGGAGTCCGAGCTCGAGGATCTTTGAGAGGTTTGCACTAAGCGTAAAAGAGGTATCTCGATGAAAGCCAACGAGCTTCGATCCAAGTATCTAAAGTTCTTTTCCAAGCATGGTCACGCGGTTATTTCCGGCAAGTCTCTTATTCCCGAAAACGATCCGACGGTGCTCTTTACCACGGCGGGTATGCACCCCTTGGTCCCCTACATTCTCGGGGAGGAGCATCCGGCGGGGAACCGTCTGGTCAATCATCAGAAGTGCATTCGTACCGGAGACATAGACGATGTGGGGGACTTCAGCCATCTGACTTTTTTCGAGATGCTCGGAAACTGGTCACTCGGCAACTACTTCAAAGAAGAAGCGATCCGAATGAGCTACGAGTTCTTGACCGGGGCCGGGTGGCTTGGAATCTCTCCTGAGGCCATCTCTATTACCGTTTTTGCCGGGGACGAGAACGTTCCCCGGGACGAGGAGTCGGCAAGGGTCTGGCGGTCTCTCGGAATACCCGACGAGCGCATCTACTTCTTGGGGCGGAAGGACAACTGGTGGGGACCCGCCGGCGCGACGGGCCCCTGCGGCCCCGACAGCGAAATGTTCGTCGACACCGGTATTGCCGGCACCGACAAGAGCCGCCCCGGCGTATCGGACGGAAAGTTCATGGAAGTCTGGAACGACGTATTTATGCAGTACAACAAACAGTCCGACGGCTCCTTCGCCGAGCTTTCCCGGAAGTGCGTAGACACCGGGATGGGGATAGAGCGCACCATCGCCGTTCTCCAGGGCAAGAAGTCTGTCTACGAGACGGAGCTTTTTACGCCTCTTATCGAGAAGATGGAAGAGATTTCAAGCGCGCGCTACGGAGCGGACCCGGAAGGGGACACTTCCTTCCGGATTATTTGCGACCATGTCAAAGCCGCCTCGTTTATCCTCGGCGACGAGCGGGGTGTGGTTCCCTCGAACGTGGGCCAGGGCTATATTCTCCGCCGCCTCATTCGCCGGGCGGTGCGTCACGGACGGAAGCTTGGCCTGAGCGCCGAGTTTCTTCGGCAACCGGCCCGTCTCGTCGTCGAGATGTACCAAGACGCGTATCCGGAGCTTAAGGCGAACCAAGACCGTATCGAAACCGAGCTGGTCGGCGAAGAGGAGAAGTTTTTCTCCACCCTCCAGAAGGGGGAGCGGGAGTTCGAGAAGCTCTTGCCGGAGATCCGGTCAAAGGGGACCAACGCCATCCCCGGGGAGCTCGCCTTCCATCTCTACGACACCTTCGGCTTCCCGGTTGAGATTACCGAGGAGCTCGGAAAGGAGCACGGACTTACCGTAGACCGGGAAGGCTTCGAGGCCGCTTTTGCGGAGCATCAGGAGAAGAGCAAGTCGGACACCAGCGCCACCTTTCGAGGGGGCCTCGTAGATCATTCCCAGATGACGACCCGCCTCCATACGGCGACCCATCTCCTGCATCAGGCTCTTCGGGACGTGTTGGGAGAGCATGTCGGACAGAAGGGAAGCAACATTACCCCGGAGCGCCTTCGGTTCGACTTTTCGCATAGCCAGAAGATGTCACCTGAGGAGATCGAGAAGGTCCAAGAGATCGTCAACGAGCAGATCGACCGGAACCTGCCCGTGGAGGTCGACACCATGCCGATCGAAGAGGCCAAGGAGAGGGGGGCGATGGCGCTTTTCGGCGAGAAATACGGAGAAGTCGTCAAGGTCTACAAGATCGGCGACTACTCGATGGAGGTCTGCGGGGGTCCCCACGTCGAGAATACCAAAGACCTCGGGCGATTCAAGATTCTGAAGGAGCAGTCCTCGTCTCAGGGGGTTCGGCGGATTAAAGCGGTTCTGGAGTAGCCGCCTTTCGCGGCGGTCATCCGGGGCCCCGGCTGCCGGCCGCTACCGTACGCCTTTCAGGCGGTCGAGGAGATCGCTTACCCGGCGGTTCACCGCTCCTTCGGTTACGGCGCGCTCCAAGGTGTCCAGCGCCTGCTGCCGATCTCCCTTTTCGAGATACGCCTCGGCGAGCTCGTGGTAGAAGCGGGGGTTCTTCGAGTCGTTCTTGACCAGGCCTTCCAACGAAATAATCGCGTCATCGAGCCTTCCCGAAAGGCGGTTTATGACCGCGAGGCCCAGCACCGCGTAGCTGTCGAACTCGATATCGAGGGCCCGCTCGTAGTAGGAGCGGGCGGTTTCGGTCTCCCCGAGGGAGCGGTAGGCGTCTCCGGCCCGGGTCAGGATAACCTTGTTATCCGGATCCTTCTCGAGAATCCGGTTCCAGTACGCCAGGGACTCTTGCGGCTTTCCGAGACCACGGCAGCAATCGGCCATTCCGAAAAGGGCGTAGAAGTTGTTGGGTTCCTTTTCCAGAGCTTCTTCGAAGTAGCGCATTCCGTCCTCGAAGGTCTTTTGTTTTCGATGGCAGTTTCCGAGGGAGGTAAGGACCCGAATATCAACCTTGGGACCGCTGATCTCGTACATCCGTTCCCAGTAGTGAAGGGCCCCTTCGAAATCTCGGAAGTCGTAATGGAGATGTCCGAGGCCAATTAGCGCGTAGGCGTTGTCGGGCTCCTTTTCCAGCACCCGTTCGTAGAGTTCCTTCGAGCGATCAAAATTGCGTACCTTCCGGTGGGCATCGGCTACCCGCGTAAGAACGGTTACGTTTTCGTCGTCGTGTTGTAAGTAGCGCTCCCAGATCCGAAGCGCTTTGTTAAAGTGCTTGAGAGAGCGGTAGCAGTCCGCGAGTCCGAAGAGGGCGTAGTTGTTGTCCGGGTGGATCTCGAGGCAGCGCTCGTAGTAGCCGATTGCCTTTTCGAACTGCCGGCGCTTCCGGGCGGCGTCACCGAGGCCCACAAGGGCGTAGTTATTCTCCGGATCCTTCTCGAGTATCTCGGTAAAGCGTGCCTCCGCCTCGGAGAGGAGATTCTCTCGAAGGAACTGATATCCCTGTTGCGAGAGCTCCGCGAGGTCCCCAGGAAGTCGCGTCGACTCGTCTTTTTCCGCCACTACTCTTCGGACTCCTTCAGCCACATTCTGACGACCGCGGCCATCTTCTCGATCATGGCCTGGGTTTTGCCCGGTTCCGAGGCCAGCCAATACATCCTAAATGCCTCCAAGGGGCGCCTTTTCTTCTCGTACCAATCTCCAAGCCGGATCAAACCGTCGCCGTATCCTACGGTTAGGAAGATCCGTTTGGCCTCGTCGATCTTGCCCTCGTTGAATAGCTGGTTTCCCCTTCGGACAAGCGCCACTCGCTCTTGGGAGGTAACCGGCGCCTGGGAAACCTTCTGAAACCCCGGGTCCGGAGGATGCTTGAAGCGTATCTGCGGCATCAGAATGCCTTGTTTGCGAGTATATCCAACTCTATCGGCAAATTCAATTTGACTACGTCCTTAGCGTCAAGACCACGACGTGGCAATCGGTTCCGCAACGTCGTTATCCAAGAGCCGGCGGACAAAGACGTTGACCCGTTTGTAATGAAATTTATAGTATGCAGGATTCGCCACGAGGTGCACGTTCATGACCGCCAATTCCTTCGCGACGACGAGGTTATTCGCCTTGAGGGTCGACCCGGTTTCGACCAAGTCTACGATGTAGGGGCAGAGGCCAAGGACCGGCGCGAGCTCCACCGAGCCGTTCAGACGGATCACCTGAACCGGAATTCCGAGCTGGTGGAAGTAGTCCCGGGCAAACCGGATAAACTTTGTTGCGACGCTCAAGGTCCCGACGTCCGTATCCGGGTCGTGGTCCGCCCGGTGGGCGAGGCACATCCGGGTACTCCCGAAGGGAAAGGTCGCCAGTCGGACGAGGGGAAAGGAGGATTCGTAGAGAACGTCCCCGCCGCAGATCCCGAGTCCGGCGATTCCGAAGTTTACGTAGACCGGGAGGTCCGAGTTCTTGACGAGGAAGAACTCGAGCCCCTGGGCGGTATCCTCGCTTACGAGCTTTCGGTTGTCGAAGGAGACCTCGATAGAGACGGTCCGAAACGCCTCGGTGATCGAATCGAGCAGGCGGCCTTTAGGCAGCGCGATGCTCAAGAGTGCTTTGTCCGGCGTGGTCGTCTTTACGCTGCTCATAGAACGGTTACCTCGCCGGCGCCGCGCTTTCCTTCCGCGTCCCGGTACCGGGCGGCGAAGTCGTCTCCGGAAGCCCTCGCGGGCGCCTCCGGGGGTTTCGGTGTCCGATCCTCGGCTATCCGCGCCTCGAGCTTTCGCAGCATGATGGAGAACCCGATACTCGGGGCATCAAAACCGAAGAACCCGAGGAGACCGTCGTACCGGCCGCCGGAGGCCACCGGTGCATCGAGGCCCTCCAGGTAGACCTGGAAGACGATACCCGAGTAGTACGGCTGCGAAGCAACCTCGGAGAAATCGACGCGCCCCTCGGGGTGACCGACCACGGCGAGGGACGACACCGCCGTGGCCACCGCCTCCACCTCGGCGAAGGCGGTATCGTGCCGGGGGTCCGTCAGCTCCAACTGCTTCCGAAGGCCCCGGGCTTCCTCCGGCGATCCGATAAAGAGGAGTAACCGGGCGATTCTGTCCGCCTCGGGGCCACCGTGCCCGCTTTGCCGGAGGCCGGCGACAATCTTCGGCACGTCCCGGAAGGCCAACGCTTGGATAAGCGAGTACCGCGGCTCCCCGGCGGGACAGAGCAGGTTTATCAACCTTCGACTCCCGACATGGAGAAAGAAGGTCGCCGGGCTCTCGTCCCGGAGAATCTCCGAGAGCAGCGCCATTACCTCGAGCTCCGCCTCCTGACCGGTAAGACCGATGAGCTCGACCCCGCTCTGGTGAAACTCGTTCCTGCTGATGTCGTCGGGGTCCTGGTGCCGCAATATCGTATCCGAATACCAGACCCGGATCGGGAGGTCCTCGGGCCGGAGGATCAACCCCATCTGTTTCGCGAGAAAGAGGGTGACGTCGGAGCGGAGCATCAGAAGATCTCCCTCCCGGTCGACCAGACGGTAGATTCCCCGGGCGTCCCGTTCCCCGAGAAGATCCCGGTAGACGTCGTAGAAGTCCATAACCGGGGTCTGAACCGGAAGGTAGCCCCAGAGCCGGAAGCGCTCGGCGAGGCGGTCCCGGAGAACATGGTGCCGACGCGCCTCGTCGAGATAGAATGCTTCGGTGCCTTGGGGAATCTGGAGCCGGGCGCGAATATCATTTTTCATGAGAATTCCTTAAACCTCGTGACTGTAACAGACTCACCCCTTCTTCGTGAAGCGATAGACCACCGATCGGCCGTAGCGGGCAAACCCCGTCTCCGGGAGCTCCTCCGGGAGCCCCTCGAGGCGATCCTCCCGGGGACAGTGGAGAACCACCAGGGAGCCGGGGACGAGGAGACCGGATTTGTCGAGGCGCCGCAGGAGGTCCGCCTTATGGGGGTAACGAAAGGGAGGATCCAGGAAGACGATGTCGAAGTGACCGTGCCCCCGGAGCAGAAAACGCTCGGCGGGCCACGGGACGACCGTCCAGGGATTCTCCATGAGGGAGAGATTGGCCTTGAGAATCGGAATCTTCTTCCGGTCGCGTTCAACCGCCGTTATCGACGCGGCCCCTCGGGAGGCCGCCTCGAGGGACATGGAGCCGGAGCCGGAGAAGAGGTCCAAGACGACCGCGCCGGTAAGATCCCCAAGGGAGCCGAAGAGTGACTCCCTCATCCGGTCCATCGCCGGTCGAATCTCCCCCGGCGGCACGGTGAAGGTTATACCAGCGTAGCGGCCCCCGGTTATCCTCACGGTGTGCTCCCGAAACGATGTTCCTTTTCGGGGCCGTGCTCGGGCCCGGGCCCGGAATCTCCGGCGCCGGGGTTCTCGCCTTCGGCGGAGAGGAGCATTTTCCTCAAGCCCTGGTGGGAAAGCTCGATGAGTCCCGGGTCCGCCTCCAGGAGGGCGAAGGCATCCTGCCGGGATTGGTTCATCAATTCGAGGTCCGTCGCGACGTCGGCGACGCGGAACTTTAGAAACCCCGACTGCCGGAGACCGGCCACGTCTCCGGGACCCCGAATCCGCAAGTCCTCTTCGGCGATAACGTAGCCGTCGCTCTCCCGATGCATCACCTTAAGGCGCTCTTTTGCCTCCGGGGTCAGCGGCTCGGCGTAGATAAGAAAGGCGTAGGACTGCTCGGCGCCCCGGCCGACCCGGCCCCGGAGCTGGTGAAGCGCCGAAAGGCCGAACCGCTCGGCGTGCTCGACGACCATACACGTCGCGTTCGGGACGTCGACGCCGACTTCTACGACGCTGGTCGCCACCAGAACGTCCAGCTCGCCTCGGTAGAACGCGTCCATTGCTCGCTCCTTCTCGGCCTCGTCGAGGCGGGAGTGAATCAGCCCGACGGTGTGCTTCGGATAGACTCTCTTCGACAGGTAGGCGGCCATCTCTTCTGCGTTCCGTAGCTCCGACTGCTGCGTCTGCTCGATAAGAGGATAGACGAAATACGCCTGCCGTCCCGCCTCGAGCTCCCGGCGGACCCGTTCGTAGACCTTCGTCTCGTTGCCGAGGCGCGTCAGGTGCGTCTCGACCGGACGGCGCCCGGGAGGCATCGACCGTATCGCCGAGACGTTCATGTCGCCGAAGACCGTCATGGCGAGGGTCCGGGGTATCGGGGTCGCGGTCATCATCAAGAGGTCCGGCTCGGCGGCCTTCGAAAGGAGGGCACGGCGCTGCATAACCCCGAACCGTTGCTGCTCGTCGACGATGACGTACCGCAAGTCCTTATACTCGACCCCCTCGGAAAAGAGCGCGTGGGTTCCTACGACGAGCTGGGCTCGGCCGGCGGCGATCGCCTTTAAGAGTCCCGGGCGGCCGGCCGACTCGACGCTGCTGCTCAGGAAGGCCACTTCGAGTCCGAGGGGGCCGAAGAGCTCCGCGGCCTTCTCGGCGTGCTGCCGGGCGAGGAGCTCCGTCGGGGCCATGAGCACGCTTTGATAGCCGATTTCGATGTAGGGCAGAGCCGAAAGAAGGGCAACGATCGTCTTCCCGGAGCCGACGTCCCCCTGGAGAAGCCGGGACATGGGAATCGGCCCCTGCAGGTCGCTGATAATCTCTTCGAGGGTTGTCGCTTGGTCCGGGGTCAGGCGGAAGGGCAGCTCCGAGAGGAGCCGCCCCATCAGAGACCTCGGAAGACTCCGGGTCTTCTTTGCCCCGTCGTGACCCCGGTTCAGCCGACGCCGGGTAAGGTTCAGCTGGAGGAGCAAGAGCTCATCGTAGGCCAACCGCCTTCGGCCGGCTTCGGCTTCCTCGAGGCTCCGGGGCCCGTGGAGCTTTCTGAGGGCTTCGGCCTTGGGCAGCAGGCTTCGAGATACCAGGAGCTCCGGGGGCACTTCGTCGTCGATTTGGGATGCGTACTTCCCGAGGGCCGCGGCCGTAGCGGTCACTATTCTCGTATTGGCGAGCCCCTCGGTAAGGGGGTAGATAGGGACCAAGCGTCCGAACCGACCGCTTTGGGAGTCTACCGGCTCGAAATCGAAGCTGCTGCTCTGGAGATCGCCGAAGCGCCGGGAGAAACGGCCGGCGAGGCGGATCTGAATGCCCGGCGGCAGCTTCGCCTTGAGAAAGTTCCGGTTAAAGCACATCAGCGCCGCGACGCCGGTGGAATCGCGGACGTAGATCTTGAGAACGCCTTTCCGGCCGACGTAGTCGTGTGCGACAACCTCCGCTACGGTGTTGACCCATCCTTCTGGGATGGCGTCGGCAAAACTTCGGTGCGTCAGGCGATCCTCAAAGGACCGGGGCACATGCGTCAGAAGATCGGCGACGGTCCGGACGCCGAGTCCCGCGAATATCTCGGCGGTCCGCCCCCCGATTCCCGGGAGGGTGGATACTGGTTCGGTTAGCTCCGAGAGATACACGACACGGCGGGCCCTAGATCGGGAGGGCTGCGAGGGCGGGAATCAGGTAACCCAGAAGAACTTTTGCGAAGAACAGGACGATAAGAATGCTTACCCCCATCGTGGTCAGCGCCATCCGGTAGGAGAGCTCACGGTCGCGGATGATCGACCGCGAGAGGCGATAGCTCATCGGCTCGAGAAGGCGGTCGAGGGTCATCCAGAATTGGCCGAAGGAGTCACTCCGGATAAAGGTACCCAGAAGTCGAATCGCCGTAAGTATCAGGAAGAGCGTCAGAAAAAAGGAGATTGCCGACGCAATCGCCGAAACCGCCGTCGCGAGAACAAACCCGAGGGAGACCGCCCCGGTGTAGCCGATGGTCGTTACGATATTATTCAGGACCGACAGGAGTATGATGGCCGCCAAGGGGCTAAAGTCGACGTAACCGATTCGAAGGAAACGGGCTCCCCGAAAGAGGTTCAGATAGGGGTCGGTTATCCTCTGAAGAATCTCGAAGGTCCGCCCGTAGACCGCCCCGGGAAACCAGGTCATCACGATGCGGATCAAGATTATCACCATGTAGATCGATATGGCCGCGCCGAGAAAGCGCATTACCGGTTGTAGCATCTATATTCCTCCGTTGGTCAGCTCCGCCAGACGTCGGCCACAGCGGTTTGTCGTCGGATTTCGTCGAGGGTCTCCTTTCGAGACGAGACCCGTATCTGAGACGAGGCTTCGATAATCGACTCTCCCCCGTTGGAGCCGACATGTAGGTATACCGGACAGGGGCCCTGCCGGTCAAAGAGGAGGGCCCGAAGCTGATAGAGGTTCTCTCCCTCGGTAAGGGATCCCCGAAGCCGGATATGGACTTCCCGGGCTTCCCGTTCGTCGAGCCGGCCCGGAGGCCGAACCTCCTGGACGATAATCTGACGTCGGCCTCGACGCTCTTCGAGGTTTCCGATAATGCCGACAATCGCGTCTTCCACCAAGGCGTCCCGGTGGGTCTGGTAGGCTTCGTCGAAGAAGACGAGCTCGACCGAGCCTCTAAAGTCTTCGAGAACGCCGAAGGCCATATTCCCGCCTTTTCGAGTCTGAATAACCCGGACCGACTTGAGGAGCCCTAAGAGGGTATAGCTCTTTTCGGGTATCGCGCTCTCGAGGTGCTCCAAGTTCAGGGTCGCCGAGCTCTCCCAGGCCTTCCGGTAGTCGTCCAAAGGGTGGCCCGAGAAGTAGAACCCGAGGTTCTCCCGTTCGAGCTGGAGTCGCTCGATGGCCGGGAGGTCCGGGACCTCCTCGATTACGACCGAGACCATGGCGTCCTCTTCCTGCCGTCCGAAGAGCGAAGCCTGCCCGACCCGTTTGTTCTCCCGGCGCCGGAGGGCGATCTCCATAAAGGAATCGAGGTTGTGCGCCAGGGTCGCCCGATTCCGGCCGAAACGGTCGAAGAGGCCGGAGTGGATCAGTACTTCGACGACCTTGCGGTTCACGACCCGCAGATCGATCGACTCGAGAAAGTGTTGGAAAGAAGCGTACTCGCCGAGCTCTTGCCGGACCCGCAATATCTCGTCGACTGCCGCGGAGCCGACGTTTCGGATGCCGATAAGGCCGTAGACAATCGCGTTGTCGGCGACGCTGAAGGTGCGGTCGCTCAAGTTTATGTCCGGGGGTAGGATCCGGATCCCCATCGACCGCGCCTCTTCCATGTAGGCGGCGAACTTCTTCGGGTCGTTTATTTCGTTGGTAAGGTTGGCCGCCATGAACTCGACGGGAAAGTTTGCCTTGAGGTAGGCGGTCTTGTACGCGAGGATCGAGTAGGCTGCGGCGTGAGATTTATTGAATCCGTACCCGGCGAAGGGCAGAAGCAACTCGAAGATCTCCTCCGCCTGCTTCGCCGTATAGCCGTTGTTCCGGGCTCCCTCGTGAAAGTCCTGCTTCATCTTGGCCATGGCGTCGGGCTTCTTCTTGCCCATAGCCCGGCGGAGTATGTCGGCTTGCCCCAGTGAGAAGCCGGCGACTATCCGGACAATCTCCATGACCTGCTCTTGGTAGACGATGACGCCGTAGGTCTCCTGAAGCACCTTCTCGAGGGCCGGAAGGGGGTACCGGATAGCGATCCGGCCCTGCTTCGAGTCGACGAATTGATCGATGTTCTCCATCGGCCCGGGGCGGTAGAGGGCGTTCAGCGCGATAAGATCCTCGACCCGGGCGGGTTTCGCCCGGGTTAGAATGCCCTGCATCCCCTGGCTCTCGAACTGAAAAATCGCGGCGCTCTTGCCTTGGCCGAGAAGCTCGAAGGTCGCCTTGTCTTCCTCGGAGACCGACTCGACCCGGAACTCGCCGTCCCGTCGGCGAATAAGCTTCTCGGTGTTCTCGATAAGGGTCAGCGTCTTGAGCCCGAGGAAGTCCATCTTGACGAGGCCGCAGTCCTCGAGCTGATCCATGGTGTATTGGGTCGATATGGAGCCGGTCTTCGGGTCTCGGTAGAGGGGGACGTATTCGACGAGGGGGTTCTGTCCGATAACGATACCCGCTGCGTGGGTAGAGGCGTGACGATGGAGTCCCTCGAGCTTCTTGCTAATGTCGATGAGGTCGGCGTAGATGCCGCCCTTCTCGTAGGTTTCCCGAAGCTCCGGTTCGGCGGCGACCGCATCTTCGAGGGTCTTCGTTCCGAGGGGTACGAGCTTGGCGATGGTGTCGGCTTCGGCGTAAGGGATGTCGAGAACCCTGGCCACATCCCGGATAACGGCCTTCGCCTTCAGGGTGCCAAAGGTGATGATCTGCCCCACCCGGTCGTCGCCGTACTTCCGGGTTACGTAATCGATAACTTCTCCCCGGCGCTCGAAGCAGAAATCGATGTCGAAGTCGGGCATCGACACCCGGTCCGGGTTCAGGAAGCGCTC
>CAYPUT010000081.1:0-13444 GCA_964413945.1 uncultured Spirochaetaceae bacterium | reverse complement strand
CCTGCCGCGCCGCCGCACCGGTTGCAGAAAGGGCCGGTCTTTGCGGGGCGGGGTCGGGCCACTTCGGGGTTCCGTCCGGCTCTTCGCGCCGGACCGGCGCCTGGGGCGCCGCCCTGCGTGTCCCTCGCTTCCGAGGGCCGGCGGGTGGCTGGTTGGGTAGACGCGCTTTGGGGCGACTACCAGGCGGTTCGAGTGATGCCGAAAGCGTGATCGATGGACGGGTCAGTGGCATACCGGCGGCATCGATTCGTTAATCGTTTTTCCTATGCCCTTGTTCGGCTTTCTCCTGTCTCCTGATGACTGCCACAAGATTCCGCAACGCTTCGTTTACAGAATCGTGGTCCGGAAAAAACTCAGCCACGTCCGGCTCGATGACCACAACGTTACTGCTTTCCTGGTAACGTTGTGCGTATTTCCCTCGAGTTCCAGTGCTAAAGTCGTATTCTTCCAGCAGGTCCGGATCATCCTTCATCTTTTTCATATGACCTTCTCTCCTTCTTCGTCGCTAACCTGGCGCTGATGATTCGGATTCGATCCTCGCTTTCGGAATGCAGCGGATCGCCGATTGTTCGTGACAGTGGATCCTGGAATGCCGTACATGCCTCATCGAAAGAGACGGAATGTACCCGGATGTTTCGTTCTGCCTTGTTTTGGTCCCACTCGAACAGAAGACCCATAGAGCTTACGTCTCTCCCCTTGAAGGCGGAAGGTCGATCTTGATCAGCTCTATTGTCACACCCGATCTGCACCAGGCCCAAGTCGCATGGATTGTTCTCGTCATGTTCCTTAAGAGTAGCACGTTTTTCAGTCAAGCAAAGCGTCTGTCGGCCAGCCCGTCCGCGTAGTGATGAAGGGTCTGGTTACCAGGTCTATGGGGCGGTTGCCGTCGCGCGCTTGGGGGCTCTGCCGCAGGATCAGCGGGGAGGCTTTTCGGAGCGCATCGCGTCAAGACAGTCGGTGACTTTTGGCAAGGCGGTCGGATCGAGCCAGCTTCGTCTAATGGTCAAGCCCTCTATAGTCTTTGACCCGATGCTCTCTGCCTGATAAGCGAACTCTACGAGAAGCTCACCTTCCCGGGCATAGAAGCGGTGCGCCAAGGTTTCCGGATCAAGAATCCAGTATTCGTCTACGCCGTGCTGCTCGTACTCGGCAAATTTCACACCCACGTCTCGGTCGGCGGTCCGAGGACTCAGGACTTCGACGACAAGATCCGCTGCTCCCACAATTGCCGATTCCCTGAGCAGATGGAGCCGCTCCGTACGGTAAAAGGCGAGGTCCGGAAGGAAGACGTTTCTTGAGCTCAGCCGAACGGCCACCACTTCACGGTAGAGACGGCCAAAACCGCGCTCTTCAACGTAGGAACGAAGGAGAAAATCAACAAAGTTCAGCAAGTCGGCGTGGCGAATCGAGACGGGTGAGTGCATATTGATTTCCCCATCGATCAGGTCGGCTTGCTTCCCGGGAATAAGCCAGTCGAGAAAGTCTTCGGCGGTGAGAATTTCGCGCTCCAGGTCCGCAGCCACTGACACTTTCGTCGGCATACCTTGAGTATAGAGCCTCTTCGTAACCGCCGTCCACATTCGGTGCTTCCAGACGATCCGAGCGTGGGCGCGAAGCTTGCCGGACCCGCAACAATGTGACACAATGTGCACATGAAGCGGGTGAGCATTCGGGATCTGCACCTCCACACGGGCCGTTGGATCCGGGCGGTGGCGGAGCATCACAGAATTCTCGTTACCGACCGCGGCCGACCGGTGGCGGAAATCGTCCCCTACGAGGAGAAGCAGGTTGAGGTTTCCCTCTCCGACCGCCGGGAATCTGCGGAGTTCAAAGAGCTCCCACAGGTCGCAGGAGACTCCGCGGGGGACGTAGGAGCCGACCGGTCCCGGCCGTGATCTACTTCGACACCGCCTATCTTGCGAAGTGCTACATCAACGAGACCGGGTCCGAAGAGGTCCGAAAGCTCGCAGGGACACCTACGCGGGTGGCCTGCTGCGAGTACGGCCGGGTTGAACTCATTGCCGCGTTTCACCGGGCCGCCCGGGAAGGGCGCATAGACGAGCACTATTTCGGCGTCATCTTGAGCCAATTCGACCGGGATGAAGAAGATGAAATATGGACCTGGCTCCCGTTGACCCCGGCCCTTCTTAAGAGCGCCTTCTCAGAATACCGTCATCTTCCCCGGGACGTCTTTCTCCGAACCGCCGACGCGATCCATCTCTCCTGTGCCCGGGACGCCGGCTTCGACACCATCTACTCCAACGACGCCCATCTGCTTCTCGCAGCGCCCCACTTCGGCCTACGGGGAGAGAACGTAATCGGATAGAACCTCAGAAGGCCCAGACATGCAACGGCTATGCTACGGCCAACGAGGTTTGACTTGAAATAGAGATCCGTGCTACACTTAATACGTGGAGCACGGAATTTGGCAAATCTCACACTCTCTATTGACGACCACCTCTTGAAGAAGGCCAGAAAGATCGCCCTCGATCACGACACAAGTGTCAACAAGATGGTCCGGAACTACTTGCAGCGCGTGGTCAGCGAACAGGAAGGCTCGTCGGATCCCGTCTCGGAGCTCTTGGAGTACTTCCAGCGGACCAGCGTTCCCGTAAGCCCAATCCGGTTTAGCCGGGACGAGCTCCATGAGCGATAAGGGCTTCTTCGACACGAACGTGCTGCTCTACGCCCACGACACCAAGGATCTCGCCAAGCAAGAGACAGCGAGAAGCCTTATCGCGAAGGAGCTCGCCGGAGCCCGGATGGTGCTGTCCACTCAGGTCTTGTCGGAGTACTTTGTCGCGGCAACGCGGAAGCTGAGCCTCTCCCATAGCGACGCTCTTAATGGCATCCATCGTCTATCGGCCTGTGAGATAGTCGGTATCGAGGTGGGGCATGTCATTGATGCGGCAAGGATCTCGCAAGACCATCAACTCTCCTACTGGGACGCCTTGATAGTCGCCACCGCCGCGGCCGCGGGCTGTAGGCTTCTCTACACCGAGGACTTAAACGACGGTCAGGTAATCGCCGACGTCCGGGTCACGAATCCGTTCGTGTGATTCCTCGGTCCAAGAGACGGTCCGCGCCTCCCCGGGGGTCAGTTTCTCGTGTCGCCTGACACCGGAAACACAGTCGGTGGGACGGATTTCACCTTACCAATGCCGCGACGTCAGCGTGGCTATCCGGCAGAAGTGGACCAGATTGGCGGTGACTACCTCAGCGCCGTAACTCAAGGCGACCGCGGCAATCGCAACATCCATATCGTCGATCGGGGCGCCGTCCCGTTCGAGCTGCGCTTTGATCTCTCCAAACTGGACCGAAGACTCCCCCGTCCACTCCAGGACGCGTAAGGATTTTAGGAGTCGCCGTAACTCGCGCTCCAGCAAAATCCGTTTGCGCGAACCCGCGACAAGTCGACGGATCCCGTATTGGATTTCGGCGACTACCGGCGGAACGAGAGCGACGTCCCCCGGCACCCGGGAGCGAAGAAACGCTTCAATCTCGGGATCGTGACGCATAGCCGCCGCGCACCCGGAGGTATCGAGAACCGATACGGTCACAGGACTACCGCTCCGCGGTTTCTCCGGTTCCGACTCAGAGCTTCTTCAAACTCGCGGGTCGCCTCGATAAGAATCCTTAGATCGTCCTCCTCCGGTGTGTCAAAGAACGAGTCCGGCCAGACACCGGAATCCCGGGCGATCTCCGCCTTTAGCGAGGCAAGGACCACTCGGTTGCGGCTGGTTCCGCGGCGTTTCGCGATAGCGTCGATCCGGTCGAGAATTTCGTCGGGTATGTGAACCGTCGTTGATCCCATAAATAGAATATATTCGACTTGCACCCGTGCATCAAGGACCATCCACCGCGCCGGAGCGGGGTCGGGCCGCTGTTCAGACGGTAAGTGTCTCCCGCATAAAGGATCCGAGGACTTCAAGCGCCTTGTCGTTGTCCCCGCCCTCGGGGACGATCAGGTCGGCGTAGATCTTGGTGGGCTCTACAAACTGAAAGTGCCCCGGGCGAACCCCCGGTGGGTGGTCATGGCGCCGGAAGCCGATAGTCCGGTTCCTAAAGACGGACGACTTTGAACGCGATTACAGGACCCTCATCAACCGCGGCGTTGATTTCGTCCGGCCGCCGCAACGCTTCGATTATGGGCAAGTAGCCGTGTTCAAAGACCTCTACGGTAACCTGTGGGATCTCGTCGGAACCGTAGAACGGCAGATGGGGTTGGCGCGCCCGGGACAGCCTACCAGGCGATTCGAGTGATACCGGAAACGTAATCGAAGTGGGCGTCGTTAGAGGCGAGGTATTGTTCGTGCTGCCGGACGATGGCGGCGATCCACACATCGTTTTCTGGAATCGGCGTACCTGCCGCCTTTAGCTCCGAGCGCACCGCGGCATAGTGGCGAGCCGTGTTGCTCGAAACTGCCAGAACCTCAACATCCCGAAGAAGCGCCGCGAGAGCCTCGGCTATGGCTACCCGAGCGCTGGAGAACAGCAAGCCGAATTCATACTCACCCAGAACGATAGCCGGAATCGACAGGCTTCCTGCACCTTCGAGCTTTTCCTTCAGAGCTACCTCGCCGGCCAAAAAGGCCGAAAGCGCGTTGGTATCGAGTACCACTACCAGGCATCCGGGTCGATCTGCTCGAACTCTTCGACGATAAGCCGGTCCAGGGTATCGAGCTCCCTCCCTTGCGACTGCAAAGCGCCGAAGTGCCGCAGCCATGGCTGTGGGCCAGTTTCGGTCGTTTGACGAGTAATCTGGTTCTTAATCGCCTCCGAAAGAAACTGTCGCATGGGGACGCCTCTTTTAGCGGCTATGCTCTTGGCCTGCCGTAGGAGCTCGTCGGGCAATTCTACCGTCGTCTTCACCGTCCAAGCTTAACCCATATTTAAGGGTTCTTCAATAAGAATGGAATCGTGCCTGTGTACTCCGGTGATTTCGGACACGCGCAGAAACTGCAGGAAGAGAAAGAGCTCTATGAGCGAAACCAATCGGCAGAGTCTGGAACGGCGGTCCACCTCAGAGTAGCGGTCAATACTCTGCTCACTCCGTCCAAGGGGCGCTCCGTGGCGCCCGAAACGTGATGGTAACCCTGGCTAATGTCATCGTTGCCGGTTTCACGGCGCGGCGAGACCGCATGGTTACCGACATGTCAGGACCGATTGGAGAGAAAACGAAATGGCATTCTATAGCGGGAAGTACGGCCGTGGTGCGGCCTACGAAATCTGAACCTTGAGCTTCTTTCCTAGGGCGAGTGCCGCACTTTCCAGGGTAAGCAGGGTGACCGAACCGTTGTCCGGATCAAGCAGCCGATCAAGCGAGGACCTGCTGGTCCTCATCATCTCGGCCAGCATGCTCTTTGAAATATGTCTGGCTTCCATCTCCTGACGAATCTGGTAGGCAATAACCCGCTTCACAGCGGTGGCCTCCGTCTCAGCAAGGATCCCCTCATCCTCGAGAAACTCGTCGAAATCACTCCCGACATGTTTGTTCGTGGTCATGATTCAGCCTCCTGATACCGTCGAAGACGGGTCTTCGCGGTGGCAATTTCCTTCTGGGGAATCTTCTGCGTCTTCTTGATGAATCCGTGAAGCAGGACCATTAACCGGCCATCCACGGTGAACATCACCCGCGCAATCCCGTCCGGCACCTTGGTACGCACTTCCCAAAGGTATGCCGAAAGCTTTTCGACTAACGGCATCCCGAGCGGCCACCCTAGCTGCACCGTCTTGATGTCCTCACCGATTGCCTTCTTGTGCCAAGCGGGCAGCGACTTTAGCCACCGGCGAACCGGTTCGGACCCGGAATCGGAGCGGTAGAATACTACGCGAAGCCGGACATCCCCGGTGCTCATCCTCCTTAAGTGTACCCCTTTTGGTACATATATCAAGTGATAACGGACCCTTGTCCGAAGTTTGTTCTCTCGGATGAAACCGGGCATCCGTCTGCTTCAGCTCTCCGACCTGTTCCCTCATCCACAACTACGTCGCCGATCAATTGTACGAGAGCGTTGTTCCGCACTTGCGGTTTTCTTGAAATCCCGTGGCGCTTGACGGTGGAAACCGGCCGGTGAAAGTCTCTAGTGTCGACGATGGGAAGTGATCCGTTTGAAGTCCTCGGAGGAGGTCCGGGCTGCGCTTCGAGCGTGGACGTACAGATGGTTCTATGAGTCGGAGGCCACGGTGCCTTCATAGCGCAGAAATCGATCCACGCGAATGCCGAAAACCCGAGAGAGCTTCACTGCCGTTTCCGCGGTAAGCCGTCGGCGGTTCTTTTCGATGTCGGACACGTACTGCCTGCTTGCTCCGCCGATCTTCTCGCCCAACTCCTTCTGGGTCCACCCGCGATTCTCGCGGTGAATGCGTACCACGTCGCCGGGGGTCGTCTGTGCCTCGATTTCCCGTTGCAAGTCGGAATCGAACCAGTTCACATACTCGTCGTCGCCGTCAATGATTTCCAGGGCTTCATCGGAAACCACGTCCCTTACAGCCTTTAGGAGAGAATCCGGAATCTGATCACCCTGGATTTCCAGACTAATACGGGGCGTCTTCGCGCGAACCAGCATAGTACACCTCAATAAGAATCGCTCAGATGACAGTGGTACTCCGCCTCTGAGAGCTTTGAATAGTTCGGCCAGTCAGCTCGGAAACGCCGGCTTGATGTCGCGGCGTCGGGCAGACATGCTGGTTAGGTGAGCGACATGACCTATCAAGCCGGCGCAGCTATGGACGAGGGGTTGAGTGTAACCGGGCGGTCTAGAGATCCGGGTTCTTCCAAGTATGGTAGACCACCCCACCACCGTCCCTTAGGGTGATCGTTTTGTAGCAGATCAGGGGATAGTCGTCGCTGTCGATGGCTGCGGCAGTATGGTACCCTAGAGCCGCCGGATCAACGCCCCCGGCGCGGGACGCCTTCGAGGCGACCCCGCGCTCTATTGTTGGTTCGGCCTTTCTTCCCCGGAGGTTGGCCCGTGGAGCGATCTCAAGCCGATGGCGGCATGCCGGACCACGTCTCGAAGGGCGTAGATTGCCATAATTACGGCCGAGAAAGGGATGGCAGCGTACATGACCCGCCGGGGAAACTGAAAGATCGGCGTCAGCTCCCGGGTTCGCACCACCAGTTGCCAGCCGTAGCGCGTCAAATAGATAAAGAAGACCAGAGACAGGATGTCCACGACGCTGCGGACGATTTCGCCGGACGGCGTGCCCTTTAGCTTGTCTTCGATCCAGTTGATTTTGAAGTGGTCCCGCACGCGCCAGATCTCCGCCGCAGCGATAAAGACCATGTAGGCGAAGCAGAGCTGTACAATCTCGTCCAGCCAGCCCATTGATAGGAGTGGAAACCAGCGGAAAAAGACGTTCGCTGCGAGAATAAGAAAGAGCGCAACGAACATCAGAATAGCGACTGATCGGAGAATTATTCCAACGGCCCGGTCGATTGCTCGAAGCGCTTTTATCATAGCGACACCCCCGGCCCCATAACCAGATCCGGGAGCCACGTCGAGATAACGGGTACAAAGGATACCAAGAGAAAGACGACAAAGATTCCCAGAAGGTAGGGTACGAGCTCCCGGGCGAGGCGACCGAGGGGTACGCCACTGATGCTGGCCACAGCGTAGAGCGACATCCCCACCGGAGGGGTAACCAGGCCGATCATAGATGCCAGAATCATGATAACTCCGAACTGAACGGGGTCGATTCCGATTTGAGTAACAAGCGGCATAAAAAGCGGGATGGTGATCACCAGAACCGCGACGCCTTCGAGAAAGCACCCGAGCACCAACAGGATCGCCATGATCATAATAAGGATGACCGTTGGATTCGTGCTCAGGCCCATCATTCCCGCAAGCATGGCGTGGGGAATCCGTTGATGGATCAACAACCAACCGAAAAAGCCGGCTACCGCGATAATAAAGAGCACCTTCACCGACTGCAGAATGCTCTCCCAGAAGATTCCCGGCAGGTCTCGCGGCTTTACCACCCGGTAGACCGCCATGCCGAGAACCAGAGCGTAGACACAGGCGACGACCGCCGCTTCGGTCGGGGTAAAGAAACCGCCGAGTATCCCGCCGATAATAATCACCGGTGTCCCCAAGGGCAGAACCGCCCGGCGAAAGGTAGTAAACATCTCGCCGATGCTTGCCCGGGGCTCCTTCGGGTAGTTCCGTCGTTTCGAAACGATTGCAACGCCGATCATCATGGCGAGTCCCATCAGAACGCCCGGCGTAAAACCCGCCAAGAAGAGCTTTCCGATCGACACACCGGTTATGCTTCCGTAGATAACGAAGGGGATGCTCGGGGGCACCACGGGGCCGATGGTTGACGAGGCGCAGGTGATTGCCGCCGAAAAATCGCGGTCGTAGCCGTTGTCCTGCATCGCCTTGAGCTCGATCATCCCCAGGCCGGCCGCGTCCGCCACGGCGGCTCCGGACATGCCGGAAAAGATCATGCTCGCCAGTACGTTCACCTGGCCAAGGCCGCCCCAGATGTGGCCCACCATGGCGCGGGCGAAATGAAAGATTCGGGTAGTAATCCCGCCGGTATTCATCAGATTACCGGCGAGAATAAAGAAGGGGATGGCAAGCAGCGTGAAGCCGGTGGTTGCCGAGAACATTCGCTGCGGGAGCATCGCGAGCAATGCGCCCTGTCCGAGGAACTGAAAGGAAAACACGGCGGTAATCCCCATTCCCACGGCAACCGGCGCGCTCAAGAGGATCAGTCCCACGAGCGCCAGAAAGATCAACAGCATCACCATATTCTTGCCACCCCTCTGCTTTTCGTTCCTGCTACATCTCTGCAGCCATCGAGAGGAACCTCTCGACGTTATCCGCGCCGGCGTAACCGCTGATGCGATCGTAAGCAGGACCCATCTGGTCGCGGAACAGATCTCGATTCGGGCGGGTTACCGCCATTCCGGCCTCTTCCAGCTTGGCGACGAGGTCCGCCTCTTCGGCCTGGAGCCGCTCCCGCATCATGTTGCCGGCGGCGACGCTCTCTTCCCGGACAATCTGCTGCTGCTCCGGAGTAAGCCGGTCCCAGACCTGCTTGCTCATAACGTGGACCATCGAATTATACACGTGCTGAGTCAGGGCTAGATGATTTTGTACTTCGTAGAGATTGAAGTGATAGATGACCGACAGCGGGTTTTCCTGCCCGTCAACGACGCCCTGCTGCAACGCCTGGGGAAGCTCGGGGAAGGCGATCTTCTGAACGTTCGCGCCCAGCGCTTCCATTGCGGCCTCGAGCTGGATCTCCGGCGGCGTGCGGACCTTCAGTCCCTGGACGTCGGCGGGTGTATTGATGGGTCGAACCCGGTTGGTAAGGTTGCGAAAACCCCATTCCCAGTTCGACAGGAACACCAGTCCTTCCTCCGCAAGCTCGGGAGCAACCCAGTCCATGAAAGGTCCGTCGAGGACGGCGTAGGCGTGGTCGTAGTCCCGGAAGACAAAGGGAAGCATGACCACCGCGAACTTCTTGTTGTACTTGTCCAAGGCACCCTGGGTCGGCAGGCTCATGTCGATCGCGCCGAGGATGTTCTGCTCGAGAAGCTCCGGGGGCGAGCCAAGCTCGTTGTTCGGGAAGACTTCCACCTTGATGGCGCCGTTTGTCCGGGCCTCGACACGCTCGGCGAACTGCTGCGCAGCCAGGTCACCCGGGTGTCCCGCCGCAGCGTAGTGACCAAAGCGCATCTCGATTACCTCGGCCTCCCCACCGGCAGCCGGCTCCTGTCCGCCGCCGGCGAACGCCATCGCAGCAAAGAGCGTTGCGATCAGCATCAACATCGTAATCCGTTTCATAAGGACCTCCTGTTTGCCCGCCGGACATCGCTTGGTGCCGGTAGGTTTTCTTGGCCGCATTGCGGCCGATTTTTATGGGACCGGTGAATGCGTGCTGCACCCACCTGGTCAACAACCTGTTTTACTGCACCGGGCACCGCTTGCCGGGCCCGGCTATCGTGCGAGCCACCCTCCGTCCACGGCGACCGTGTAGCCGTTAATGTAGTCCGCCGCAGCGGACGCTAAAAAAACGACCGGTCCCGCAAGGTCCGAGGGTAAGCCCCAGCGTCCCGCGGGAATACGCCCGAGAATCTCTGCGCTGCGTTTTTCGTCCGCCCGGAGGGGCGCCGTATTGTTCGTGGCCATGTATCCCGGGGCGATCGCGTTGACGTTTATCTTGTGGGGCGCCCACTCGTTTGCCATCAGCCGGGTAATGCCCATTACGCCGCTCTTGCTGGCGGTATACGAGGGAACGCGAATGCCCCCCTGGAAGGAGAGTAGCGATGCGACGTTGACGATCTTGCCGCCTTGGCCCTGTTCGATAAACTTTCTGGCCGCCGCTTGGGAGAAGAAGAAGACCGTCTTGACGTTGATGTTCATCACCTCGTCCCAGTCCTTCTCGGTAAAGTTGATGGCGTCCTCCCGGCGGATGATGCCGGCGTTGTTTACCAGAATGTCCAGGCGACCGAAGGCTTCGATTGTCTTCTCGATGATGCCCGGGATGGGATCCAGAGCCATCAAGTTGGCATTGACATCGAGGAACTTCCTGCCGACACCCTCTACCTGTGCCTGGGTTTCCGGCGAGGCAACGTAGTCCACGCCCGCGATGTCCGCACCCGCCTTCGCAAGCCCAAGGCACATGCCCTGCCCCAGTCCCGTCGAGCTCCCGGTTACGATGGCTACCTTTCCGTCGAGGGAAAAGGAATCTATCATCTCTTTGATCACTTGAGCTCCTCCATCTTTACGGCATCCATATCGTCGAAGCGTTGGTTTTCGCCGAGCATCGCCCAGACGAAGGAGTACTCCCGGGTACCCACACCGGAGTGGATCGACCACGCGGGGCAGATGATGGCTTCGTCGCTATTCATCAGCACGTGGCGGGTTTGGGTCGGCTCCCCCATAAAGTGGAAGACCCGAGCCCCCTCCGGTAGATCGAAGTAGCAGTAGATCTCCATGCGACGCAGGTGGGTATGGCAGGGCATGGTGTTCCAGACACTGCCGGGGCTCAAGGTGGTGTAGCCCATAACCAGGTTGCTGCTCTTGACGCCGTTCTGGTGGATGTACTGATGGATCGTCCGTCTGTTGCATTCGGCGTCACTGCCGAGCTCGACGTGGTTTGCGTCGTCGTACCCAAACTTCTTCGTCGGGTAGGACGCGTGGGAGGGACCCGAAAGCGTGTAGAACTTTGCCGGCTCCGCGGCCGAAGCGCTCTCGAAGACAAGCTCCCGGGCGCCGGCACCGACGTAGACCCCTTCGTACTTGTCGACCTCGTGTCGCTCGCCGTCCACGGCGACCAATCCCGGGCCCCCCAGGTTGATCGTTCCCAACTCCCTTCGCTCGAGGAGGAAGTCGGTGCCGGTAATCTCCGGGCCTACTTCCAACGAAAGCTTCTGCTTCGCCGGGCACACCCCCATTACCAGCATCCGATCCTCGACGCTGTAGGTGTTAGATACCTTGTCCGTCTCGAAGAGACTCCTCACCAGGAAGCGGTCGCGGATCTGTTCGGTGTCGAAGGTGCGGGCGTGCTCCGGCGAAACGGCGTAGCGAATATCCATCCGATTACTCCTCTTTGAGCAGTCCCTGTTTCCGCATAAGCTCGACGTGGTCCGTTCTCGGGGGGCAGAAGATGTCGACGCCCTTAAAACCGGTCTTGGTAATGCCGCCATGGACTACGTTCGGCGGATGGACGCACACGTCGCCGGCTTCCATATGAATGATCTGGCCGTCGATCTGGTGCTCTTCGGATCCCTCGAGGATAATGAGCACCTGTTCCGCATCGTGGCTGTGCAGCGGGAATTCGGTGCCCGGGGGATTCTCGATAAAGCTGACCAGCGCGTTCTCGGTAAGAATAAAGCGCGTGGCCGATTCGGGGGTGAGATTTGTCATCGGCAAATCTTCGATCTTGTATACGTACTTCTTGTCCTTCATCTCCGGCTTCTTGTCCGACATGAGCGACTCCTTATAAAAGTTTCGTAATGTGAACCATTACTCTGTATTATGAAACGCAGTATAGACCGGGTTTGGTCTGCTGTCAATGAAAAGTTATTTCATCTCGGAGGCTTAGGCGGGAGCGGGAACGGATTCTGTCTTGGCGGGAAGATAGCCGAGGCGTAACGATATGTCCTTGGCCGCCTCGCGGACGCGAGAAGCTACCTTCTCCTCGTCGAAGGTGGTAAACTCGCCGTTCCATGCGACGCTAATCGCCGCGATAACGTTGTTGCGGTAGTCGTAGATCGGCGCGCCGATACACTGCTCTCCCGGCACCATTTCCTGATTGTCCCGGCTGTAACCCCGGGCCCGGGAGCGATCGATTTCTTCGATCAGACCATTCAGCGTGGTTATGGTGGTGTCGGTGTACCTCTTCAGGCGCGTATCCGAAAGAAGGTCTCGAATTTCGTGCTCGGTGCGGTCGAATAGCAGGGCTTTTCCCAGGGATGTGGAGTAAAGCGGCTTGCGCTGACCGATTACCGAGTATTTGCGAAGGCTGTTGAACTGCTCGTACTTATCGACGTAGGCCACCTCGTTATCCTGCATAATCGCGAGATAGACGGTGCGGCCCAAATCCTGGGAGAGCTGTTGAAGATAGGGACCTGCCTCGGTCTTTATCTCTACCTTATTCAGAAAGAGACTCGAGAGCTCGATAAACCCCAACCCGAGCCGGTAGAGGTTGTTCGACGCGCTCTTTTCGATGTAGCCACGGTCCTTCAGGGAGCTCAGCAGGCGATAGACGGTGCTCTTGTGGAGATCCAGAGCACGGGAGATGTCCACAAGGCTCATGGGTTGCTGCTCCCGGGCCAGCAACTCGAGAATATCGAACGCACGGTCGAGGGACTGAACTGACATCTGCTCTCCTCAAGGTTGACGTGTCTGTTGGAAATATACCGTTTTTCGATCAGATGCACAATCGCGGTTCAAAATATGAAACGCGGACTCGCAACATAAAACGGTTGCATTCGTCGTCCGTCTATACCGGTAGGCGGGCCATCAAGATCCACATCAGAGGGAAGCTTAAAAGAATGGTGATGTTCACGATGGCGCTGGCGATCTCCTCCTTGTACCCAAACCGAACGGAAATAGGCACAAGAGCGACGGAGGCCGGAAGTACAAGGGCCACGAGCAACACCCCCCGATACAACGGCTCGAAAGGTAGAACCATGTAGAGAACTGCGCCCAACGCCAGCCCACCTCCGTAGCGCACAACCAAGGTTGTGCCGATTCGCCCGATCAATGCCTTTGGAAGCCGAACCTTCAAGAATACGCCGATGGAAAGAAAGATAAGTACTTGATTACCGTCTGCGACGACTCCGAGGAATCGGTCGAACCACACGGGAAGCGTCCACCCCGCTGCCGCAATGGCAAAGGCCACCACGTAGCTCAATAGTGGAACCGACCGAAGGGGAAGCGACAGCACTCTCCCTGCGGTAATCGATTTCCGTGCCTCCGGC
>CAYPUT010000080.1:2313-13463 GCA_964413945.1 uncultured Spirochaetaceae bacterium | reverse complement strand
GATGCCCTTGTTGTGGGTAACCGCCCGGTTAAAGTTCTCCGTCGCAAACCGGTTCGCCGCAACCACCCGCCGGGCCATGGTTACCCCGTCTCTACCGCCCCGGCCGAGGCCCCCGACGGGAACACGGAACCGGGCACCGCTGCGCCGACTCGGAGAGGCGTTGGTAAGAATAGCCATAAGAACCGTCCCGCCGGAGAGCTCCTCAACGGTTCCCCGGGCCGCTTCCCCCGCGGTGTTGACGATGTTCGCCCCCATCGCGTCCCGGGTATCGATGTCGATTTCCACAACGACAAGACCGCTTTCCGGGAGCTCGATAACCCTCAGGTCCCGGAACCCTCCGCCCCGGGCGATCATCTTTTCCAATGCGGGAGCCATACTCTCGGCGATTCGCGGGCCCCCGGCGGAAAGAACCGCGCCGGCGTCGGGCGACACGTCGGCTACCGCTATCTGAACGGTCATAACCGGCTCCGTCGACCAGGCTTCGAAACCACTTGCAGACTTGATAATCCGACCGGCATAAGTCGCCGCGGCAACGACGCTGGGCTCCTCGACGGCCAGGGGAACGGCGTATTCGCGTCCGTTTATCAGAAACCCGCCGGCCACCCCGAGGGGAATCGGCATGGTACCGACGGCCGATTCCACCATTACGTCGGCCAGGTCCAGGAGATAGTCCGCGTTGTCTGCTTCTTTCGAGGGATCGCCGAGAAGATCGTCTATAAGCGCCTGTCGCTCCCGAACGGAGCGTTTTCTAAAGTCCTTCGGGAGCACGGGCGTTGGTTAGGTCGTCAAGGAAGGCTTGTAGCCGTACTGCCGGTAGCCGTCCTCTCGGATACCTTCGAGGTAGTAAAGCCCCGGGTGTACGCCCTGCGCTTCCGCCGCTTCGGCGGGGGTGTAGCTGCTGGTGGTAATCCACTTCTCGTACTCCTGGATGCTCGATACGCGTTGGCCGTTGAGGGAGTGCTCGAGATGCCAGGACGAGATAACCTTCGGGGCGGACGCTGCCACCGTCCCGGTAAAAACGCTCATGGTATTGCCCGACCCGTAGGAGGACATCAAAACACGCTTGCCGACGATATCGTCTCCGAAGTGCGCGTAGCGGTCACGGAGCAGAAAGGTAAGAGCCAGATACGCAGACCCAGTGTAGATATTCCCGATTTCCGCGGTCGGCTGAACCGACGAGGCGAAGCCCCGTTCCGCGAGGTACGCGTCCGCCTCCGCCTGGCCCACCCCGAGAACCTTGGTTACGAGCCTCTCGGCACCGAGAATCCCCATCTTCATGAAGGGCACGTGAAGAACCAGCATATCGACGTCCTTAAGAACGCCGGCAGGATCCTCCCCGCGTCGCTCGCAGTGGTCGAGGAAGGCGGCCTCGAGGGCCTCGTGATAACACTGAACCGAATAACCGCCCTTGACCTTGGCGGTCACCGACCCGAGGGGACGAAAAAAGTCGTCCACGTCCTGGGAGCTGTACCCGACGGTCGAGAGGTCCAATTCGAGGAGCTTCGGGTCCCGCTCCACCCGGAGAGCGACCGCCCCGGCCCCTTGGGTAATTTCGGCTGTAGAGGGAGCATCGTAACGGGCGACGTCCGAGCAGATGACTACCCCGGTGTCGCTCGGCCGAGCGGACACCTGAAGCATCGCCCCGACACTCAAGAGGGATATGGTGCCCCCGGCGCAGGCGTGCTGAACCTGGAAGGTCGAAAGGCTCGTCGGTACCGGAACCCCGGAGTTCTGAAGCATCCCCTCGACGTAGGCTGCAACGGGCTTACTCATATCCACCGACGTTTCGGTACCCACGGCAAGATAGCGAATAGTCGACGGGTCGAAGGAAGGGTCGCCGGTAACGAGCTTTCTGGCCGCCTGGGCTGCCAGGGTCGCCGTGTCCTGATAGGTTTCCGGAAACCGGATGGCTACTTGGCCCGTGGTCTCGAGGGCCCTCCGTAGCCGGCGTTCGAGGGACGGGTCGTCGGCCACACGCTTTTCGACGATTGTCTCCAATTCCACCCGTTGGCTCGGGATGTACAATGCTATGTCGCTAATGCCGACGCTGTTCGAACCCATGATCTTCCTACCTCCGCGTAACTTCGCGTAGAAAATACGGACAACATTACCAATCGGCAATCGTCTTGTATAATGCACCAAAGGAGTTACGATGCAGGAACAACGACGCCCAGAAGCTACTCTGAAAGACGCGACCTCGGTGGAAGCGGCGGAAGGAATCGTCCGAAGAACCCTAGCCTACAGCCCGAGTCAGATGCTCTGTCATTTCTCGATGAAAGCCGGAGCGACCATCGACCTCCACAACCACGAAGCAGCCCAAATCGGTTACCTCATTTCAGGGAAGGTCCGCTTCTTCAAAGAGTCCGGCGACTCCTTTATCGCCGAAGCCGGGAGCTCTTGGGCCTTTACCCCTTGGGAAAAACATGGGGCGGAGTTTCTCGAACACTCGGAAATCGTCGAGGTGTTCTCCCCTCTCCGGCCGGAGTACGTCTCCTAAAACGGCCGGTCAAAACGGCCAGTCCGGAGCCCAGGCGTTTACGTTTACCGCGTAGAGCGCCGTGGCACCGGTTATAAAGAGTCGGTTGCGTCCCGGCCCGCCGAACTCCAGGTTGGTGACCGTCTCGGGAAGAGCGATCTTTCCGAGTAATTCGCCCTCCGGGGAGAAGCAGGAAACCCCGTCCCCGGCGCTGCTCCAGAGGTTTCCGGCGCTGTCGATCCGGAACCCGTCGGAAACCCCGGTTTCGACCATCCCGAAGAGCCGGGGATTTCCGAGTTGCCACCCCGCCTCAACATCGAAAGCAAGAATGTGCGGAGGCCCTGAGCCGCTATCGACGTCGGCCTGCGGTTCCCGGGCCGAGTCGGCGACGTAGAGGGTCTTTTCGTCGGGAGAAAAGGCCAGACCGTTCGGCATGATCATTTCGTCGGCGACAATCGCCAGGGTGCCGGAAGCGGGGTCGAGCCGGAACACGAAGCAACCTTCGAGCTCCGGCTCCGCTTCTCCGGGGGGGACATCTTGCCGGAGGCCATAGGTCGGATCGGTAAACCAGATCGAGCCGTCGGATTTTACGACGATATCGTTCGGAGAATTCAGACGCTTGCCTCGGTAGGAGTCGGCAACCACCGTTACCGAACCGTCGAGCTCGGTTCGGGTAACCCTTCGTGCGGAGTGCTCACAGGTAACCAATCGACCCCGGAGATCCCGGGCGTTTCCGTTCGAATGGTTTGAAGGCGCGCGAAAGACCCGCGCCCCGATGCCTTCCGCGTACTGATACATCCGGTCGCTCCGGACATCGCTAAAGACCAGAAAGTCCCCCAAGGGAAAGTAGCAGGGGCCCTCCCCCCAGGAAAGCCCGTCGTAGAGCTTTTTCACCGGCTCCGCGGGTCTGATGAGGGCACGGAAACGTTCGTCGAGTATCTGATAGTCGAAAGAGCGCTCTGTTGCCATACGTCGCATTATAGGCCGAAGACGCCTCAGATGTCATATTTCTGTAACGACGCCGCCACGCCTGGATAATTGCGTAGTTGCGTACTAAGGTACGGCAAGGAGGCAAGAATGAAGTACCTATTCACGGCGCTGGTGGCCTTGGCGCTACCGTCGTACGCCGAGGGGCAGATAAACGCAGACGGTAATGGGGTGGCGATCCACGGCTACGACCCGGTTGCCTACTTCACCGAGGGACGGCCAACCCCCGGCTCGGAGAGCTTTCGTTACACCTGGCAGGGAGCAGAATGGCGCTTCGCTTCGGAAGAAAACCGCCGCCTCTTCGAAGCCGAGCCGGAGCGCTACGCGCCTCAGTACGGCGGTTATTGTGCATTTGCCGTCTCCCGGGGGGGATCCGCGGATATCGACCCGAAGGCCTGGAGCATCGTCGACGGCCGGCTCATTCTAAACCTCAGCTCGTTCGTCCAACGGCGGTTCGAGCTGCGCCTAAACCGCAACATCGAGGCCGCGGACAGGCAGTGGCCGGAGGTTCGGCGGCAGCTTCCGTGACCGAGGTGTGGGCGCAGGGCGATTGCCTCTAGCGAAGGTAACCGAGGGCCGCAAATAGAAAGAGACCGAAAAAGAAGAAGCTCAAGACCGCGTAGAGGCTCGGGTTCCATCGCCTCAAGGGAGAGAGAAGAAGGGCGACGCGATGCCGGGAGATCAGGAGAAAGAGCCCTATTCCCAGGACCAAGGTAACCCCCGTAGAGGCGAGCTTCGCGGCCGAAGGGAGGGGCAGTAAGAGCCCCCCGGCGAGGCAGAGAGCACCGAGAACAAGAACAGGGATTACCTCGGCAAGGCGGCTTACGGCGCGTTCGGCCCACCGAGGGGTCGCCTCCCCCCCCGGCGGCGGGGCCGGCTGCTCTTTCTCCGCCGGGCCGAAGAAGGAGTATATCCTCCCGAGCTTAATGAACGACGCAGCGGTGACGACTCCCGTCACCCAGATAATCGGATAGACCGGGGAGCCGCTAACCGCGGCGCCTACGTCTGCCTTACTGAAGAAGCCGTTCATCGGTGGAACACCGGCAATTGCGAGAGCTCCGAGCCAAAAGCCGACCGCCATCAGTGGCTCCCGCCGGCCGAGCTTCGGCATCTTGTAGACGTCCCGGAGGCCCGTTACGGAGACGGCGTAGCCCACGGTCAAGAAGAGCAGACTCTTGAAGAGGGCGTGGTTCACGGCGTGGTGGATCGCCGCCTCCCGGCCGATTACCGAGGCGGCCCCGAAAGCCGCCAGAACGTATCCCATCTGAGAGATCGAGTGGTAGGCGAGGAGCTTCTTTACGTCCCGTTGCGCCAGTGCCCTGAACACCGCCGCTATTGCGGTAATACCGCCTATCCAGAGGAGGGGCTCGTAGAGGTACTCGGCGACGAAGGTATCCAAGACCCGCACCATGGCGAAGAAGGAGACCTTGATGACGACGCCCGAGAGCAACGCGGATATGGGATGCGGGGCGTAGGCGTGTGCCTCCGGCAGCCAGGTGTGGAAGGGTATAAAGGCCGTCCTGACCCCGATCCCGACGACCAAAGCGGAGACCGCGAGGTGCAAGGCCTTATCCGCCTCCGGTGCCACGACCAGGGGTTTTACCATCGAGAGGGTTCCGGTCTCACGGTAGACGACGAAGACCCCGAGAAGGAAGATGAGAATCCCGACGGAGCTCAAGATCAGGTACTTGAAGCCGGCGACCAAGGCGGTGGCTTCCCTCTCGTAGGCGATAAGGAGATAAATCGAAAGCGCGGCGATCTCGAAACAAACGAAGAGGGTAAAGAGGTCCCGGACCAACAGCACCCCTTGGAGCCCCCCGGCGAGTATCATAATCTCGGCAAAGTAGAGACTCTCGAAATGCTTCCGCCCGAGGGAGAACACCGAGACGGCCAGTACGATAACCACGACAATTACCGATATGGTGAGGGCCAAGCGGTCGACGCCGAGGGATATTCCCAGGGGGGATGCCCATCCGCCGAGAGAATAGAGAAGCTCCTCGGTTCCTCCGACGGATAGGAGACGGGAGAGGCGATAGAGGGGTATCGACGAGGCGCTGAAAACTGCCACCGATAGGCCGGCGAAGGGGGACCGCTTGCCAAGAACCTTTCCGAGTAAGGCCGGTAATGCGGCCACCCAGGGGACAAGAATCAGAAGTATCGCATCCTGACTCATTCTGCCGTCTCCCGGAACGCCTCGGCCTCGATCTTCCGGATGTCCATGGTTCCGTACCGCTTGTAGAGCCGATAGACCAGGGCAAGGGCGAAGGCGACGATACAGATACCCACGACGATGGCGGTGAGCATAAGCGCATGAGGAAGGGGGTCCACCGGAGTACCGGTCAATCCGGAGAGAATCGGGGCATCGTCCCCACTCTCGGCCGCGTAGAGAACGAAGAGAATGACGATCGCGCTATTCATGTAGGCGAGGGCAAAGACCTTCTTGATCAGATGAGGTTTGTGAAGGAGCCCGACAATGCCGACGAGAAGCAAGGCGCCGGTTAGGTACCAACTCACGACTCCTCCTCCCGAAAGAGCACCACGGCGATTAGCCCGATTCCCGCCGAGACTTTTATTCCGATGATTACGTTCAAGGCAAAGACGAATCCGACCCGTTCGGATCCGAGAAAACGGACCTCCGGGACCGGGTTCGCGAGAAAGAATCCGCCGAGGACCACTCCGGCGGAGCCGATAAGGAGTAACAGCGCGAAACCGGCGCTTTCCCCGGCGGTCAAGATTTTCTCGCCGAGTCCCATCCGCCCATGACCGATGTCGCTCCCCCGCTGCCGCTCCGACAGAACCAGGAGAATCAGTCCCGACGCGATGACCACGCCCCCCTGGAAGCCGCCCCCGGGGGAAATGTGGCCGAAGGTAACCAGATAGACACCGAATAGAAAAATAAACGGCGCGAGTTTTCGCGCTACGACGCTCAAAAGCTCGGTCTGCCGCTTTCTCACGACGGCTCCCGAATCAGAAACGCCACGCCGGCGACGGCCAAGAGGAGAACGATGGTCTCCCCGAGGGTGTCGAAGGCACGGTACCCTAAGTAGATTGCGCTTACCAGGTTCTGAGCCCCCGTGTCTTCGAGGGCCGAGGATACCACCGCTTCCCGGATCGGAAGCTCCCGGGCCGGTGGAGCGGTAAGCGCCAAAAAGAGGAACACACCGACACCGAGGGCGATAACAACGGTGGTCAAGAACCGGAGGAGCTTCATGTCTCGTCGTATCGCTCGGTACGGTGGATAACCCAGACAAAGACCAGAGCGCTCACCCCCGCTCCGACGGCGGCCTCGGTCAAGGCAACGTCCGGTGCCTTGAGCAGGATAAAGACGAGGCAGCTCAAGAGGCTTGCCACAGAAGAGAGAATGACCGCGGTAATCAAGTCTCTCACGTAGAGGGACAGAAGGGCGACTACAACGATAACTCCAAGCATTACCTCGATCATTCTTCCCCCTCGTTCTTCCCTTGGATTAGTCGTTTACGTACCTCGTAGCTTCGCCGCCAGGGGACGACCCCGGAGTACCAGGCGTACTTGGCGATGATGTGCGCCGAGACGGGGCTCGATACGAAGAAAAAGAGTGCGATAACCAAGAGCCGTCCGGTCGTCGGAGAAAAGCCCGAGAGAAACATGACGGCGATAATCGCCGAGAGTACCGAAGTGGTGCTGCAGGTCGACGAAACCTGGAGCCGGGTGTAGACGTCGGGCATGATCAGAAGTCCGAGATTCCCCATCATCCCGAAGACAAAGGCCAGACCGAAAAAGACCAGAGCCCCCCACTCCATCACATCGCCTCCCCGGAGCCCAGGTAACGGGTAATCGCCAAGAGACCGACGAATCCGAAGATGTCGTAGACGAGGGCGACGTCGAGGTAGGCCGGACGGTTGTCGTTAACCGCGATCAGCACCAGAAGCGCCAGAACCTGCGCCGCGACGACGTTAAGCGAGACAAGGCGGTCCGCCACCGTCGGTCCCACGACACCCCGCACCAGGCTGATGATGGTGGACGCCACGAAAAAATAGATCATGACCTGAAGCATCACACCCATATGCGTCGAAGTAACTTCTCGTAGATGCCCTTGATCAATTCACCGGCGTACCGGGAGTGCCTGGTCGTCGCGTCGAGCCAATGGACCACCAGGTGGTCTTCGTCCAAGTCGATGGTGATTGTCCCGGGGGTCAAGGTGATTCCCGTAGAAAGCGCCGCCCTCGCGATGTCGCTCCGCAACCGGGTTCGAAAATGCACGACCCCTGGGTTGATCCGTCCACGAACAATCTGCCAAAGAACCCGGAAGCTCGCTACGTACATGCTAAAGACCAGGACCACGAGATAGACGGCGAGCCAGTGAATCCGGGGCAGAACGGCCCGCCAGGCGGCCTCGGTTTCGTCGATGTACAAGTGGAAGGTGCCCGAGGCGATTACGAGCGAAAAGATCCCCCCAAGGGCCAGGGACTCCGGGTCCAAACTCCAGGTAAAGAGGAGCCAGCCGCCGAAGAGGGTTACGGCCGTAACGGCAATCCGAACGAGGTCCCACCAGAACCTGACCCAACTCCGGCGGTCGGTCACCCCGCAACCTCCTCCCGGTGCCTGAAGGCGTCGAGAACGGCCTCGGGTGATGGTGCCCGCAGGAGCTCCTCCCGGAACTCGCTCGAAGAAAGGAGCCGGGCCAGGCGGCTGAGGAGCTTCAAGTGGCGTCCGTGGGCCCCTTCCGGACCGAGCAGAACAACCAGCAGTTTAACCGGCTCGTTGTCGACGGCTTCGAAGGGAACTCCGTGGTCCGCTCGGCCGACGATCATGACCGTCTCGTCTACCAGATTCGTAAGTCGGTGGGGAATAGCCACTCCGTGGCCAACCGCTGTCGTCGAGAGCTTCTCCCGCTTCCAGAGCTCCTTGGCCAAGGACTTCGCGTCCGGAATTCCGGCACAGGCGGCGGCTCGTTCCGCAACTTCTTCGATTGCTTGGCGCCTCTTCCGTGCCGTTAGGTCGAGAAATACGCAGCCACGGTCCAAGATCGCCGACAGATCCCCACTCACTTCGCCAACTCCTCGTCTGTTTGGTCCACCAGCCCCCGGGCAAAATCGATCGGCACCGTAAAAAGGATACCGGTCCCCGCATCGTCGAGGCCCCCGGTAATCTCGTCGAGCAACGGTTGCAGCCTCCCGAGGGCCGATTCGTCCCGGAGGACGGAGATGATGGTCTTGTTGTACGGTTTGTTCCCTTTCATAAAGGACTTGAAATCCGCGAAAAGGGGCACCTCGTACGTCAAGAACCGCCCCATACCTTCGGAATCGAGAATAGTCGCTCCCTCGACGCCGGCTTCGGCGTAGGCTTCCATAACCCGCTCGAGGAGCTCTTCCTGGTTCAGGACGAATACCAATAGTTTCAACGGCGGAAGTATATCCGGATTTTTCCCGGCGTTTCAAACGGCAGGTTGGGTCTAGTACTCCATCGTGACCCGGACGACGGTTTCGCGGCCGTCGTGCTCGAAGGCTGCGTCCTGAAAACGCGGTGGCCCGAGGCGGCCCCGGGCATCCCGGGAGGCACCGTAGCCTTCCCGGGGGACGCCTATCAGGTTCGTGTCCATGACGCCGTTTCGGTTCTCGTCGTGGAAGAGCCCGACCGCGTAGGTGCCGTGGGGATACCGCGAAAAGACAACCCGGGAGCTTCTTCCGTCTATTTCGACCGCTTTGGCGTCGAGAGCCTTGCTCATGTCTTTAGGAAAACCGGAGGCGGAGTCGTAGAGCGTAACCCGTACGAGACCCTCGTCGTTCCGGAGCCCAAGAACCTCGACGACGATGTCTCCGGACAGGGATTGTCCGGAGAGCGGCATCGCCAAGATCATACCCAGAATCGTCAGCTGACACACCCGGCGCACTCGCATCCCGAACACTCTATCGCAGTTTTCGAAAAGGAACAGCCCCCGGCGGGTCACCGGGCGAATCACCGGGCTACCCGTCGAAGGATCCTCTCAGCTTGACCATATCGGCCCGCCAGCCGGCGAGATCTTCCACATCGGCGAGTTTTCCGGCCTTCAGGAGGGCTTCGCAGGGGTCCAGAACCGGTCGCTCCGCCTTGGCCGCGTGGGCGCAGGCCGCCGGAAGCCGGTCGAGGATCTCCAAGGGAATCGAGACGACTCCGTGTTGGTCCGCCGCAAGGAGGTCTCCGGGATTGACGGTCAGTCCGTCGATGGTTACCGGTGTCCCCACCGCCTCCACGTGGATATAGCCGTGGGATACCAAGACGCACGCCGCAAAGTAGGAAAACCCGAGAGCCCGAACCTCCTTTAGATCCCGAACGCCACCGTTCGTAACAACCCCGGAGCACCCGAGGGAGAGATGGACCGTCGCGTTCACCTCTCCCCAGAAGGAGCCGACGGGCCGCTCGTCTATGTCCTGAATTACCGCGAGGGTCGGTTTCGGCGACTCCCGAACGCTCCGGAAGTGTTCCGTCAAAAGCGGTTTCTGGGCCTCCGTCGGCGGCTGCATCGCGGACACCTTGGCGGTCGACGCGAAACCGATCGTCGTTTTGCTCTCCCCGAGAATAGACCGGATCGAGGGCCCGCAGAATCCCTCGGTCCTACGCCTCAGTCCGAAGAACTCGATCGCGTTGCATATGGTCGGAACGTCGTACTCGGTTAGGGAGCCTAAGACCGCCTGGTCGATCGTCCCGCTCATCCGAGGACTCCGAGCCCTTCGAGTACGCTCTTGAGCGTCGCCTTCGCCTCGGCGGGCATCTTCCCGATGGGAGAAAGAGAGGGGCCGACGTCGATCCCCATGAGCTCGAGGGATTCCTTGATAACGGTCGGGTAGGACCCTAGGGTAAAGGCCAGGCGGAGAGGTGCCAGCTGGAACTGGGCCTCGAGGGACCCGGCGACGTCTCCGGCAACGTACTTGTCGTAGATATCCGCGACGAGCCGGGGCGCTACGTTGGCGCAGGCTGCAATCGACCCTGCACCGCCGTGACACAGGCACGCGTAAATAAGCGTGTCCCGTCCGGCGAGGACATGGAACTCTGTCCCCCGCGTTCGACGGATATACTCCGCGGTAAGGGTAAAGTCCCCGCTGCTGTCCTTGATACCGACGATGTTCTCGATATCCGCGAGCCGCTCGGCGGTTTCCGGGGTGATGGTTACGCCTGTCTTCGGAAGATTGTTATAGAGAAGAATCGGGAGGCTCGTCTCCTCTGCAATCGCCCGGTAGTGGTCATAAAGCTCGTTCTGAGATGGGCTGATGAACATGGGCGTCAGCACGGACACCGCCGTCGCGCCGCCCTTTAGAGCGATCTTGTTTAGGGCAACGACCTCTTTGGTGGTGATAGCCCCGGAGCCGAAATAGACCGGAACCTTTCCCCCGGCCTCGTCGACGGTAATCTCGAGGACCCGGCGTTTCTCGTCGTGGCTCAGCCCGTAGAACTCTCCCGTGGTCCCCACGGGAAAGAGCCCATGGACCCCACCGTCGACGAGAAACCTCGTAAGCTTTCGGAGGCCCGCTTCGTTGACCGACTCGTCGTCGTTCAGGGGCGTTACCATAGCCGGCAAAACCCCGAAGGGCTTGAACATCGCCATCTTCTAACCTCTCTTCGGATTGTTTACCGGCCACTTGGGTGTCCGGCCGCTTAAAACGTCGTCGATTCCCATCGCGGCATGGACCGCCATTCTCCGCATACACTCCTCGGTAAGCGCCGCGTTGTGGGG
>CAYPUT010000080.1:0-2303 GCA_964413945.1 uncultured Spirochaetaceae bacterium | reverse complement strand
CGAGGACGTTGTCCAGGGCCAATAGCGGACTGTCGTTCGGCGGCGGTTCTGAAGAGAACACGTCCAATCCGGCGCCGCCGATCTTTCCGGAGGTCAATGCCTCTATGAGCGCCTCCTCGTCGACGATCTCCCCCCGGGCGGCGTTGATCAAGAACGCCGTGGGCTTCATCGTGTCGAACGTTCTTGCACCGACGATGTTTCGTGTTTTTTCCGTCGCCGGCATATGGAGCGAAACAAAATCCGCCGTCGAAAAGAGGGTGTCCCAGTCGACCGAGGAGACTCCCTCCGGGAAATCCTCCGGCTTGAGAAAGGGATCGTAGCCGATAACCTTCATGTCAAAGGCGAGTGCCTTCCGGGCGACGAGGCGACCGATCTTGCCCACGCCGACGATCCCGAGCACCTTGCCTTCGATGTCCATTCCCCGCTCTTGGTTCCTCACGGCAAAATTGTCCGCCTTAAACTCCCGGGTGACTACCAGAATCTTTCGAGCCAGGCCCAGAATCAAGAGCATGGTGTGCTCTGCGACGGTGTTGGAGTTGGACTCCGGGGCGTTCGTCACCCAAATCCCCAGCTCTTCCGCGCGTTTAATGTCGATATTGTCGAAGCCGACACCGTGACGGCCTACCACTTTGAGCTTCTTTCCGGCCTCGATGACTTCCTTCGGAAACGGCGCGGTTCGAGCGAGGATGGCGTCGCAGTCCCCGACATCTCGGACGATATCCTCCACTTTGATGCCGCTCCCCATCTTGATCTCGTACCCACGTTCGGTGAGGTAGTCTTTCCCTTCCTGCATGACGTCTTGGGGTATCAGAACGCGATAAGCCACTGTGATGCTCCTTCTCTACGTGTACTTCTTTGCTATCGAAGCGAAACCGGAGGTCAGAATTCCGGCGTCGAGGCCGCTCATTACCATGTTGCACCCTTCCGGAATCCACCGCTCCAAGAGCGCATCCGGCGCGTGGAGCCCAAAGGTCTTGTTGTTGGCCCGGGCGGCCGCCGCAACTTTCCCGATAGCCTCATGAAGCGTGTCTCCCAAAAGATCCCCGGGGACGCCGAGGGAGAGAGAGAGGTCGTTGGGGCCGATCAGAAGAGCGTCGATACCATCCATGGCGGCGATGGCGTCGACGTTTGCCACACCGTCCTCGGTCTCTATCTGGGCGATCGTCAGAGTCTCCCGATTACTCATCTCCATGAACTCCGCGGTCGTTCCCTTCGGGCTTCCGTAGTTGGTGTGTCCGCCGTTGCTCCCGAATCCGCGCTTTCCGACGGGGGTGAACTTTGCCCATTCGACCAGCTGCTCCGCCTGGGCCGGGGTTTCGAGCATCGGAACCATTACACCGATGGCACCGGCGTCGAGGGCCTTGGAAACGTAACCCTTACTCAACTCCGGGACGCGGATAAATCCGCCTATCCCCAAAGCCCGGGCCAACGCGAAAGAGTCGGCGAGATTACCCATGTCGTAGGCGCCGTGCTCGACGTCGAGCATAAAGAAGTCCAACCCCGCGTTCTTGACCATCCAGGCGACGGCGGGGTTTCGCACGAACCTTACCATAGTTCCGACCGCTTGTTTCCCGGCCCTTAAATCTTGAACAACCACTCGTTTCTCCTTCGAAAACAGATTAGGCACTAGGTCGGGAGCATAACCCCGACGAAAAACTCAGACACCACGAGGCTACAAGTCTCGCGAAGATGGTTTCGGATACGTTCCTGGGCAAGGTCGGCATCCCGCGCCAAGAGGGCGTCGACAATAGCCAGGTGGGAAGCGCGGGAGCGCTCTTCGATCCGTTTCGAGCGAACCGTGAGGTTTGCGGTCAGGTGGGTAAGGTTGTCTACCTTTACGTAGAGCTCCTTGAGAAGGCTGTTCTGCGCGACGTCTCGAATGATATTGTGCATCCGGCGACCAAGTTTGACGTGGACGGCGATGTCCTTGTCTATGTCGACCCGCGCCAACTCCTTCCGGAGCTCACGAAGCCTCTCGAGATCCGCAGGTCTCATCCGCCGGCACGCTAAGGCGACTGCCATTACCTCGAGGGCTTCCCGAGCCTGGAATATCTCCACGACCTGATCCATAGTCAGGTTCCGAACAGAAAAGCCCTTCGACGGTTCCTGGACGACGAGCCCCTCGGACACCAAGCGAAAGAGAACTTCCCGAACGGGTGTCCGGCTAATCCCGTACTCCTCGCAGAGCTCCCGCTCGACGAGCCACTGGCCCTGTGCAACGGTTCCGTCGATAATAGCCGTCTTTAGTTTTTCGTAGACGTCCCACTTGTTCATGTATACAGCCAGTATACCAACATTCTACC
>CAYPUT010000079.1:0-13494 GCA_964413945.1 uncultured Spirochaetaceae bacterium | reverse complement strand
CAGCTTTAACGCGGGGCTGGCCTTCGCCCTGGGGCGCGGCGATAGCCTGGTCGACGCCGTCCGGTTTGCCTGCGCCGTCGGCGCCCTGTCTACGACTGCCGTCGGCGCCCAGAGTGGCATGCCGGAATTGGACGCGGTCGAGGAGCTAATGAATGAGCAAGGATGATGTGAAGCGGGCGGTCGGTTTTGCCGCGGTGGACCGCTACCTGGAAGATGCCCGGACCATCGGGCTGGGTTCCGGCTCTACGGCCGTCTGGATTTGGTAATCGACGGTGCCGACGAGGTGGATTCCCACCGGCGCGTCATCAAGGGCGGTGGCGGCGCCCTCCTCCGGGAGAAGATCCTCGCCTACAACGCCGACCGTGTCGTGCTGGTGGTCGACGCCTCAAAGCTCTCGGAGAATCTCTGCGACCGCTTCGCGATCCCCGTGGAGTTCGTCCCCGGAAACTACATCTGCGACGTCGCCTTCGATCCCCCCATCGACGCCGCGCACCTCGAGATCGCCATCAACTCCATCCCCGGCGTAGTGGAAAACGGCCTCTTCACGATGATAGACCCCGTGGTGCTGGTTGGCCGGGAGGATGGGAGTGTGGAGGAGTATTTCCCGGGGCTCTGACTAGGAACAGAAATCAAAAGAAAATGACCCCGCAGTAAAGTCAAAGTCGCCGGAGACCGTAACCATCGGCGGAGACCCGGCGGATGGTTTCTCGCCTTGGAAAGTGAAGCTGCCGGCAACTTGATCGCCGGGACCGGAAGGCACGGCGACCAACGTGAGAGTACCGCTGACGTTCTGGCCGTAAGTATCCGATCTGGCACTGGCCCCAATATAGGTCGCCGAAAACGTGCCGGCAATGGTGTCTTCAGAGTCGAGGGCGTACGTTCCCGAGTCTATCCCGGTGGGGAGGGAGAGCAGAACGTTTTCGGTAAGGCTCGAAGACGCGGCTATATTGAACTCCCCGCCGTTCACCTCTTCACACATGAAGTATCCGGAGCCGCTCACGGAGGCGCTTACGCTTCCTGAGACAGTTGCCGAGAAACTCTCGGCGGCCCCGCCACCATTATTTCCGTAGTCCCCTGCACCGGTACCGCCACAGGAAGCCAGCAGAATTGCTGCGGCGCCAATTAGGAAGACCACTGTGAATCGGTGAGCAGGTTTGGCCGTTTGACTCGCTGCCACCACACTTTTCTTGCTGAGTTTCTCTGTTATCCTATTTATGATCATATAGCTAATCTTAGCACACCGAATAAGCCCCGTCAGGTGCCTGGAGCGAGAAAAATTGAGACTCCTTGACAACCACCGGTGCTGCCAATATGCTCTTTTTCACCACGTGCCCGAGTGGCGGAATTGGTAGACGCGCTAGGTTCAGGGTCTAGTGTCCGTAAGGACGTGGAGGTTCAAGTCCTCTCTCGGGTAACTTTGTTTTCGTAGGGAAAACCAACCTTTCCAGAGGATGCGGCTTCGCCGCGACCTCTCTCGGGTAACTTCATTTTGACAGGCAAAATCAGCTCATCCAGAGGATGCGGCGGGTAGCGTCCCGGATCGGATCTTCTGTGGTAGTCGATCCGTCTCGGCGCCAGAGGGAGATTCTTTTCGAACAACGCGATCCGACCTCCTAAAGAATCTCACCGTCTGCGGTAGACGTCGCTCCTGTGCCTAACCTTCACAACTACTACGATCATCCGCTCGTCTTCAATCAGGTACAGAACTCGGTAATCGCCAACTCGAATCCTCCACTCCTCCCGTGCAGATAGACGCTTTGCCCCTGGAGGCCGAGGATCGTCGGCCAATCCGTCAATGACCCGCCTTACAGCCTCGACCACGTGTTCGGGTAATATCTTCAGCGCCTTCTCGACCTTCGGGCGAATCTCAATCCTGTAGGCCAAGGCGTTGCTTCGCTTCTTCCCAAGGAATCATCGTTTCCTTGTCCCGCGTCTGGTAGAACTCCTGGAACTCCTGCAGATCTTCAATCAGCTCTTCCATGTCCTGGAAAGCTTCAACGGTTAGCACTACGTGCGTCGGCTTACCGCTGGCATCGGTGAGAATCTGACGCTCGTTGGTCTCCGGCTTCTCTTTCGTCTTGCCCATCAACCTCAGTATATCTCCTAATACCTTGCCTGTGGACTCGCTTTCCACGTGCTTTCCTCGAGTCGTTGAGCGTCATACCATTTATGGAAACCTCACCGCCGACGTGCCCTGAATCGCCCCGGTTCTCACGGACAATTTGAAGGATGAGAGAACGCCTCGAACGGTATGGGATCGTTTCGACGACGCCTGTTTGAGGATTGATCCAGATGGATGTGTACTCCGGTGGAAAACGTACAGCTTCTCGGCCGGCGCTTCGGCGTTCCTGATATGACTGTCAACATGCACACGGTAACGATTCACGAGGCTAAGGCGAAGCTGTCGAAACTGATCGAAGAGGCTCTTTCGGGGCAGGAAGTCGTCATAGCGCGGAGAAACAAACCGCTGGTGCGGATCGTCCCGCTGGATACGAACGTGTTTCTGAACGACGAAAATCGTTTGCTGTTCAGTATAGCGGGACTGTGGGAGATCTTCATCAAACTTCAGTCGGGAAAACTGACCGTCGATACCGACGACCCGGCGACGTTTTTTAAGTCGCAACTCCAGGAGAACGCAGTTTCCATTCTGGGAGTCACGTTGGAACACGCCGCAGCTACGCTGGACCTCCCGATGATTCACCAGGATCCCTTTGACCGGTTGATCATCGCCCAGGCGCTCCATGACCGATTGCCCGTGTTGTCGTCGGATCCGGTCTTTACGGAGTATGGCGTGACGAACCTGTTCTGACCACTTCCCCCCCCCTTCGCGGGACAAAAACCACACAAAACCGGATGGGTCAATATAACCCGTGCTGTGTTCCAAACGATGTCGACGTTGATGTTGTCCTCGGCGTGTATCAGACGGCCTCGGCAATGCTGGGTTTTAAGTCTTCCCTGCGATGTCTTAGGTAGCTCACCGGACTAATCGTCGGTCAAGAGCTGCTTACATCGCCGGGGTCCGAGCCGATGAGTTCTTCAAGAGCTTCGGCATCAGCTAAGTCTCTCGTTCTCCCGGAAGCCCGCTTGTTGCGGATCAGATCGGCTATTGAGGGTATACGCAGGACGATATCGTCGATCCGCACCTCTGTTGAATGGGAGAAGGTCGTTTCGAAATCCAGACCGGAGACACCGGTGATGATGTCGATCCTTCGCGGAGCTACCCCGATCTGGAAGACGGTGTCGTCAATCTCCAGGTCGTTCCGGGACAGATTACGCAACGGAGCTCCAAAGCGCTCAAGCGCTCGGAGAACCTTCGCGGCGTTTTCGGCGTCGGGCTTAACCCATACGTCGATATCCATGGTCGCACGAGGGTATCCATGCGCGGCGAGCGCATAGGCTCCGACAAGAAGGAATCTAACCTTCTCGTCGGATAAGGCGCGTAACAGATCTTTGTAATCTTCGTTCAGCATCGTGCTTTGAGCTCAATGAGCACACCTCGAGGGTGAGAGGCCATACAAGGCCTATACGATACGCAGGCGTCCCGGGGACAATCTCCGAGCTCGGCATATCCGACGAACGGCCCACGGAAGTCCGCGATCTGTCCATAGCGACATGTTACCAGTTCCTGTAACGGAAGACAAAGATACCGGCGCAGTGCCGGGTGAACGAGTGCGCAATAAGATGGCGTTTGCCCTAGGGACTGTCTTCCAGAATAGGCTTTGTCGCCGGTTCAACGCCGCCGGTATACTCTGCTTGCGCCGGTATAGGATACGCCCCGGAGGAACGCCTCCATGGTTACGCCCCGGATGCGGTCGGTCTCGTAGGAGCTGTCGCTTACAACGGTGAGGCGCCCCTTCGGCAATGCACGGGGAAACCAGGCGAACTCGAGGGGGGTGGTCTTTCCCGCCTTAACCTCGATGAACGAATCGGGTCCCTCGACGACCAATGCGGAAGAAGCTCGGGCAGCTCATCGCCACGGATCGCGGCGCGTCGATGTACTCGGCGGCCACCGTATTGTTCGCGAGTCCGGCTTCGCGAGCCGGCTTCGATTGGCCTACCGGGGATCCGGCGAAGCGGAACAGGCAGTCCACCACGCCCAACAGCGACGCCCGGGAACGACCGCCCCTGGCAAGGCTGCCGTAAACCCAGTCACGGACGAGCTCGTTTACGTAGTCCGGCACTCGTCCCCCGGCAAGCAGCTCGGCGCAGGCGATCGGGGACCCTCCCGAGAGAATGTAAGCCGGCACCAGGTCGTCGTGATCCGGCATGCCTTCGGCTTTCTCGGCGAAATCGGCGAAAGCGACGGGGGTAAGAATGTAGGAAGAGCGGCCGAGCCGGCCCTTTCTCCCCGGCAATCGCTCGGACCCGTGACGGAGATCGCCGGCCCGGGAACCGGTGGTCACAACCAGGACATCTCGAAGCTCGCCCCGATCGATCAGAAGCTTCAGGACGACCTCCCCGTTTATCACCGCGGTGATCTCATCGATAAAGAGCCTCCGGACGGGCGCACCGGTGGTTACGAATCTGATCCCCGTCGAGGTAGAAGGCCGTCCCCCCACCGTAGGAGCGTACGGTCTCCTCGATCATTCGCTGGAGCCAGGTGCTCTTTGCGTACTGGCGAGCACCCCGGATCACGATGGCGCCCGGCTCCTCGGGTAATTCCGTCAGGCCGAAATCGTGGCGAAACATTACCGGCGCCTGCTTGAGCTGGTCGCGCCTAGGCAGCACGCCGGGTTCGTCGACCCGCCCTTCCGAGAGTGCTTGATTTATCTCCGGCGTTGTCACGGCATCTACTCCTAACGTTCTAAACGTTCTGTTATCGAACGTTGCGAACGTTGGCAAGGCTCTCGAGCCACTGGACTCCACGCGCATACATGCGTTATACTTACATGTGCACGTACACGTATACTTTGGCGATGACGGGCGTAGCAAGGATGGGCAGTGGCAGAACGGACGGTACTGACGAAAGGTGAGCTCCTCGAGCGGACCGGCTCGGCGCAGGAGGATCTCGATCGCTGGATAGACGCGGGTCTTGTTCAGGCGGAAGGAAAGGCCTCGTCTGGGACCCCCTACTTCACCGAAGAGATGGTGGCACGCGTAGACCATATCAATCAGCTATTGGCAATAGGCTACGCGGAAGACGAAGTCGGGAAGATCCTCCGCAAGGTCGGGCCGCCGCAGACCGGAAGAAGCGACGGGAGCCGGAAAGCGGCGGAGAACCTGTTGACGGTTGGGGCGCTGGCCGAAAGCGCGGGAGTGAGCCCCCGGACCATCAAGCATTGGGAGGATAAGGGCATCATCGACGCGGATGCCCGGAGCGAAGGCGGCTTTCGCCTCTTCAAAGAGCACTACGTCTACCTCTGCAACCTCATCCAGGATCTACAGCTCTTCGGCTACTCCCTGGACCAGATCAAACAGATATCCGACTACTTCCGCGATTTCGTCATTATGCGGGACGATCTGACCCACTACCCGGCGGACCAAGCCGAGGAGAAACTGACCGGCATGCTCTCGGAGATCGACCTGCTCTTCGACCGGAACGCAAAGCTTCGCAGCGGCATCGAGCGCTGGGAGAAGCTTCTGAACAAGCATCGCAAGCTTATCGCGGATCTCAAGCGGGGCAACGACAAGCGCCTGGCACAGAACGCATGATCCGCAACACGACGCGCTACTCGTATCATCAGCTCTTCACCAAGCTCGGAGAGCTCTTCGACATCAATCGCCCGGAGATTGACCTACGGGAGAGCGGCCTTCCGGTCCGCGTCCGGACCTTTCGGTTTACCTCGGCGCAGGATATCCATCCGGATTCCGACTTCGGCCGGCAAGGCTCGACCTTCCGCGCCTTGGTGTCCTTTTTCCTGGAGAACAACCCCTTCTCGAGGCGCAACTTTCTCCGGGAGCTCGAGTCCCCGGACCGGGACGTCGTTGAGAACCGGGAGTTTCGCTACGCGGTCTTCTTGCCGGCCGCGGCGGGAGGCACCGGACACGGCACCTTAGAGCGCTTCGACCGCGCCATCCTGCTGCTCCACGGCCTGAATGAGAAGCTCTGGCAGAAGTACCTCCCCTGGGCGGCGCGGCTAACCGAGCTAACCGGGCGTCCGGTCATCCTCTTTCCCATCGCCTTCCATATGAACCGGGCCCCGGAAGCCTGGGCGAATCCCCGGGAGATGATGGGGGTGGCAAAAGAGCGCAAGCGGCTCTTTCCCGGCCTCGAGGCCGGCTCCTTTGCAAACGCGGCATTGAGCCACCGGATTCAGTTCGCCCCCCACCGTTTCTTGGTTTCGGGTCTCGAGACCTATCTGAATCTGCTGGAGCTGGTCCGACAGGTGCGGTCCGGATCGCATCCCTGTTTTAGCCCCGGGAGTGGCGTCGACTTCTTCGGCTACTCCATCGGGGCCTCTCTGACGCAGCTGCTCCTTATGGCGAACCGGGACGGCCTCTTCTCCGACAGCCGGGCCTTCCTCTTCTGCGGGGGCTCGGTCCTCGACCAGGCGAACCCCGTTTCCCGGGCGATCATGGACGAGGAGGCCTTCCGCACCGCCGTTGGTTTCTTCCGAACCTTTGCGGCGGACCCCTCGTCGGCCCTGCCGCTGGAGCATGAGAAGTTGCGGACGATGGAGCGGGAAATCGACATCATCCGGAGCATGCTCTTCCGGGAGCAGCTGAGAAGCACGCGGGAATGGATAATGCGGAGCGTCGGCCGCCGGATTTCCGCGGTGGTGCTAAGAAAGGACCGCGTCTTCCACCCCGAAGGGATGCTCGACTCCTGGCACACCGAAGACGGTAGCACCCTTATCGACATAAGGGTGGACGATCCGGCCTACGACTACAGCCACGAGCAGCCCTTCCCGGACCGGGGGACCGATCCGGAAGGTGTGGATGCCTTCTTCGGAAGGATCATGAAGCAAGCCGCCGGAACTATCGGTTGGCTTGATGCACGATGATCCATGCGTCTACCATCGGGCTATGAGGAACTACCTTTTCGAGATAATCCGTGCCTTCGTGGAATCGGGCGTCGACTTCGTCGTCTGCGGCGGTGTTGCCTGTGTGCTTCACGGTTCCGAAAGGACTACCTTCGACATCGATCTCTACGCCCGGCACGACCGGGAGAATTTGGATCGTGTTATCCTAACGGCTCGGAAGCTTGGCCTCTCTCCTCGAATCCCGGAGCCTATCGACCACCTAACCGATAAAGAGAAGCGACGGGACTGGGTAGAAAATAAAAACGCCCTGGTCTACACCCTCATCGACCAAGAAGGCTTCATTCAGGTGGACCTTTTTCTCAGTTATCCCATCGACTACTCGCGCCTCGAATCGAACGCCGACACGTTCGAGGTCGACGGAGCCCGGTTCCTGGTGTCCAGCAAGGAGGAGCTAATCGATGCAGAGGGATAAACCCGAAACCGGGGGCGTCCACCCCGACTTCGACGGCCACGTGGAGAAGCGCCTCAGAGACCTCCCGCCCAAAGAGAAACTTCTCTACCTATCCCAGCAGATAGAGCTGATGTACTTCGCTCGGCATAAGGTGAAACGAGTCCACCGGCACCCTGACCGAGAGAAGCCGGACGCCGGCCGCCAGCCGGACCCCGGTGAGTAGCCGGTGTCCGGCAGCACTAAACAAGCGAGCGGCTTTGGTCCCGCCCGTTGGCGGGCACCAGCACCGCCGCGGTTGGCTCCGGGTCGTTCGACAGGGTGGTTTAGAGTAGCCAATACTATTGGCGTGTCATGAGTGCGAACTTTTGTGCCGGGAGATTGTTGAAGATCTGCTGCGAGCAGACACTCGACAAGAATCCTACAGCCAGGACACTCTTGTCGTACGAGAGAGCGTACAGGGCATCGTAGGCACCGGACTGCCCCAGGTCCGGCCAGACTACCTGGTTCGCCGAACTCCATCCCGAGACATAGAGGCCTGGGTAGGGATTCTGCTGAAAATCGGTCTGCAGTAGAATTCCGGGTGCCGCGGCGGAGAACGAGCCATCACCGTCCTGGCCGGTCAGGGCCAAACCGTCTGGTGCTGTAACTGTAGCAGTAATCCCATAGCTGTCGGTAACGGAATACCCGGCGTCGACCCGGGCAGCCACTCCAGACCAGCTTCCGACGAGATCCGCCTCGGCGTACGAAACGTCTTGCAGCGGCGCCTTTTGAAGCACACCAACGTAGCCCTCTCGGTCGCCCGTAACCGGGCTATCGTCGGATACGAAGGTGGCGTACTGAGCGTTTTGATCGAAGATCAGTAGCCCTGGCTGCTCCCCTTGGTTTTCGAATGCGACATTATAGCGCCCGGGGGCTTGCTCGGTTAGCGTTCCGGTCAGGCCGATTTGAAGGCCGGTCCCGCCCGTTACAGTGACGCCGTCTCCGACAATAGACAACGCTACGAGCCCTGGTGATGCCTCGCAGTAATACGTGGCTGTCAGCACGCCCGACCACGTACCCTCGATATCTCCTGAAGTTTCCCCCGCCGCCGAGGAACAGGAAGCAAGAGTAATCACGGTCAACACCACCGCCACCAATCCTAGATTCCGAAAAAACCATCTACGCGCCATTTCGAACCTCCAATTTTAGGGTCTCACCGAACGCGACCCTCCGTATTTTACTACTGTTCCAGTCAGATTTCCACTCGGTTCTCGCCAACTCGGTTCTTCGTTGGACACCGGGGCAGCAGGCCGGCGATACCAGCTCTTCGCGCTGGTACGCCGCGCCATTTGTTTCGGAGAATCTGGTGAGCACGGCAGAGCTACTGAAGATTATCAGCGAGCTCAGCTATGGCAGCTCTTAGTATTCTTGCTATCCTTGTCGGCTGCTCGAGCCCCACCGATTCCGATACCACCACTCCTCCAGGTAGCAGCGGTGAGTCCAGTGGGTTCCGAATCCCGAGATCCGTCGACCGCTTCTGACTACGCTTAGGGCCCGAGAAGCGCAGCCGGGATTACCGCAATCCCGTCCGGCCGCCGAAATGCTCCCGGGCCGGTATTGATTATGAGCGCGTCGATCAAGTCGTCACCGAGCTGATCCCGTAGCCAGAGAAGGTTCTGCACATCTTCGTCGTCGACGACAGAGCTCAGTTTCACCTCAATGGCAACCACCCGCCCATCACTTCGCTCGAAGATGTAATCGACCTCCCGTCGACCGCTATGCTGCCTAAAATGGTATAGACGAGCCTCCGCTGCCTGTGCAAAGACACGAAGAGATAGTAAGACGAGCGACTCAAAGAGGTTGCCGAGCAATGCCCCGTCCCGTGGTATCGCGAGATCGGGGGCTTCTCCCGAGAGAAGCGCGTCCGTATCGAGCCCCAACAAACGGACCGCCAGCCCCGGATCGGCAAGATGGTGTTTTGGCGCCTGGGAGAGCCTACGCAACCGATTGCGCGAGGGCAGCCATGCGGCAACATCATCGAGCAACCAGAGGCGTTCAAGTACTTCACGATAGGGTTGCGTCGACGTTTTGGACGGCTTGTCACCGTGACCGCCGGTTGCGGCATCCCGTATTGTCTCGAAGGAAGAGGTGGTTGCCGTCGCCGCAGCAAAGGCCGCCAACCAGCGGTAGAGAGTCTCCGGGCGGCGGACATTGACACCTTGTTCCTGGAAATCGGTATCGATAACTCGTTGGAGATACCCATCTATCTGGGTACGCAACGCACGGCCGGAGAGCCGCCTAATCGCAGGAAACCCTGTGCCGACCAGCTCGTGGACGTATTCCGAGAGCCTTACATCGGTTCTCCCCCCGATTCTGCCGGCGTCGCCCACCATCAAGCTCTTTAGGCTTACGGACGGCGGATCCTTGCCCCGTTCGACCAGGCTCATGGGGCGCATTCGCAAGGTTACGATTCTGCCCGCACCGGAATGGGACGGCGCATTCATCGGGCTGGAAGAACCGGTTAAAATGTAGCTACCCGCTTTGCTCCCCCGATCAACCGCCCGGCGGACGGCATCCCAGACTGCCGGTACCCTCTGCCATTCGTCTATGAGAACCGGCGGCACGCTGGCGAGCACGTACCCAGGATCCGCCTCAACGATGGCACGCTGCGCCGGATCGTCCAGATAGAACGCCGTCCGGGCGCGCTGTTCCGCGGTTGCAGTCTTCCCTACGCCCCGGGGCCCTTCAAGGGCCACCGCCGGTAGCTCCTGCAGAAGCTCATCGAGTTCGTCGTCAACGATTCTTCTCTGGTAGTCCATTTCGCCGGACTCTACGATACCATTTCGCCGTATTTTACGCTACCATTTCGCCAAGCCCCGACACGGGGACCGACGGAGGAACGAGTCTGCTTTCCCATAATGGGACGACCGCTTCCAGATAGATATCGAGCTTCCACCGGGAAGCTCTCTGCAGCGCACCGAAGAGGCCCTTTCCGAGGTTGAGAACATAATCGCACGCCTCCTGCAGTCCGAGCTCGAAAGCTCCCATTCGCGAATCGGGGATTCCCTTATGCGAAGAGGGGAGCGCCATGTAGGTAATCGAGTCGAACCGCGTTGCCGAGCTCCTGGGCCAGGAGGCCGGTGTTTCGGACGTACGGCGGGACACCCGCCTGGGCAAGAACCAGGTCTCGGTGCGGTTCGACTACGAGGCGCTGAAGGACAGAGATCTTACCGTCCGAGACGTCGCCGGGGTCCGACGGTACCACGTGGCGTGACCGAAACTGCCGGCGGCGACTTTATTGCCGGCGGCATGGTCAAAACCAGAATATTCCTTTCTCGAAAGCACTTCGTCCGTTCTCGTAAGCGCGTCAGCAGCCGCTCACCTAGACTGGTTGGAGAAAGAGGTGTGGCTTATGGCATTCCGGGGCGTCCAATGGATCGCGGCGCTTGCAATAGTACTTTCCGTGGCTGGCTGTGGTGGCGCGGGTGGCGGCGGTTCCGATGCCGGTGGCGGCGGTGACGGCGCCGAAGAGGCCGCGAACCTCAGCGGGGTAGTTTATGATGCCGTCTCCGGAGAACCGATACCCGGCGCTCAGGTGCGTTTCGGCGAAACCGCCGCTGAATCCAACGCCGGCGGGGCGTTCGAGATTGCGCTCGACGACTCGTCAACTACGGTCTCGGAGGCGTTCTCTGTCCTCGCCGAAGGCTACGCCTTCCTCTTGGTCGATGAGCTCGACGTGGCTACGACAAACGCCGTCTCGATCACGCTACCCCTGCCCCGGAGGGATCCGGGCTCCTACACCGGTGGAAGAACGATAGAGGGGCAAGTCTATGATGAGGCCGGCGACGAGATTACCGATGGAAACGTGGCCGTAACCGTCTATGGCGCCAACGGCACCGTCGAAAGTTTCGACTCCCAGGCATACAGCAACAGCTATTCGGTCGAAACGGCGGTGCGCTCCTCCGACGCGCTGGTTGTGATAGAGATAATCGACGCCTCCGTCGAGGGCAGTCCCCGGCCGGACTTTGCGTACTACCGACAAGGTGTGGACCTTTCGGCCGCCGGCTCCACGACGGCCGACGTCTTACGCCCACCCGCCGGGGAATACTATTTCGCTACCCTTTCGAACGCCGACGCCGGGGACGTGGCTTCCGCGTACTGGGTTACACCCTACGGCGGAGTCCCCTGCCACTTCGTCCCGGCGACGGAAGGGGAACTCGAGCCCGGAGAGGACACCCGAAGCGAGCTTACCTTCGACACGGCGAGCCCGGTGCATGTGGCGCTCTACAATCCGGCCGGCTGGGACCGGCTGGTCCTCCTCCGGAGTCGCACCGATGCCTCCGGCGAGAGAAGGTAGGAATCCTTAGGAGAAACCGTGATCGGGTTTCCGTTGTCTTCTGCGGAGACCCTGGCCTCATCCCGGGAGAGGAGGACCGTCAGTTTGAATCCCGCCTCCGCGTGGTCGATCCGGAGGCGCAGCGATTCGGATGCGTTCTGAACGTGGAGCTCGCCGTAACCGAGCCCCGGGGCGATGCAAGACAGGTGTACCCTCCCCGAGCCACACTCGGGAGGCAAGGAAAGGGTAGAATCCTCGACGTCCGTCGAACGGTCTAAGAGCGGCTCCGGCCCACCGGCACCGTCCCGAACGCAATCTATATCCACGTGGAAAGGGCTGCCCCTTTGCATGCGCATTTGCGGAGCTGTCTCTTCTTAAGAATATGGGCAGCAGCCGGATAACGCAAGGCAACGCCGCAGGCGTGTACTTCCAGGATTTCTAGGTGTGGACCACGACATCTTGTCAAACCATTAACCAAATTGATACACATCTTGTTCAATCGTTTGACAGAATGACGGTTTATGCGCCATTCTATACCTATGGACGTCGATCGGTTATTCGATCTGGATCAACGGGCCGTGGAGACGGTGCGAAAGTTCCCCAATCACCGGCTGCAGCACGAGGCACTTTCCCGTTATACGGGGAGGCCCTTCGTGGCGATGGTGGGTCCCCGAGGGGCCGGCAAGACAATCCTTCTTCGGCAGCTAAGAAGCGATCGAGAAGCATCGATCTATCTGTCGGCGGATACTCTGGGCCGTAACACCCCTCTGATCGGGGTGATTCAACGTCTCCACAATGCCTATGGTATACGAAACGTTTACATCGACGAAATCCACTTTGCCGCAGGTTTTCCCGCTGCGTTAAAGGAGGCCTTCGACTTCTACGATGTCGGCCTCTGGTTCACAAGCTCATCCGCTCTGGCGTTGCACGACTCGGCGTGGGATCTTTCGCGTCGAGTGCTTCGTATTCCGGTGGGGCCGTTCTCGTACCGAGAGTACCTTTGGTTTTCGGGGGAGCCGCTTCTCGAGCCCCTGCCGTTGAGCGCAGCTCTCTTCGCACGGATCCCGGACCCTCACCTTCGCGGCGGCTCAGGTCTTCGGAACTATCTATCCGGGGGCCTCTACCCGTTCACGTTGGAGGCACCGGCCGAACCGCAGATCTTCCGGAACATGCTCGAAAAGGTAATCGCCACCGACGTAACCGCCGCGGACCCAGCCATAAGCATGGCGGAGCTCGATGAGATGCGGGGGATGATCGAGTTCATCGGGAGAAGTCCGGTAGATGGGATCAACTACAGCACGGTTGCCGACAATCTCAAGATCACCAAATACAAGGTCCGGAAATATATGGACCTCCTCGAGCGAAGCTTCCTTCTCTTCCGCGCCTTTCCCCATGGAAGGAATGTGCTGAAAGAGCCAAAGGTGTTCCTCGAGCTTCCCTATCGCCTCGCCTACAAGCCCTACGAGGAATGCATCGGTGCGTTGAGGGAGGATTACGCCTCGCTAACCTTCCGGCAGCATGGCGTCCCCTTCGAATACGCTAAGAGCAGCCGCGGAGGGAAGACGCCGGATTTCGTCCTCGACGTGGCCGGCGAAACGGTCGTCGTAGAGGTCGGCGGACCGGGCAAAGGTCGGACCCAATTCAAAGAGCTTTCCTACGACCGGAAGATCGTCCTCTACCACGGAGGAAAGAGAACCCCGAGGCCGTCGGAAGCCGTTCCGCTTCACGCCCTCGGATTCCCGACCATCGGTTCCCCCGACCCCGGACCCGCCTGATTGCCCGCGTAAGCCCCCCCGCCCGGCCTT
>CAYPUT010000078.1:0-13529 GCA_964413945.1 uncultured Spirochaetaceae bacterium | reverse complement strand
GCGGAATAGAGAAAACGGAAATGGAGACCCATCGCCGGGGAGACGTAGATGGTCCTCCCGACCAGGTCCATTCCGTGAACGGCGAATGCGATACACGTAGCCGCGACGATGCTGTCGGCAAACATCGCCTGGACTCGCCGCCATCGGGTCGAGAGATGCCGAACGACGACGTCGATACTGACGTGGGCGTTTCTGTGCAAGGTTACGGCCATCCCCAGAAACACCAGCCAGACAAAGGCCCATCGGGCGAACTCTTCGGGCCAACTCAAAGACGCGTTCAGGACGTATCGAAAGAACACCTGAAGCAACGCGACGAGGACCGCGGAGCTCAAGAGCAGCACACAGATTGTCTGCAGAGTGTAATCGAAGCTGTTTAGAACATGGTTACCGAATCGGGCAAGCCGGGACTTCCCGCTGCCGGTCTCCGTAAGTTGATCGGACACTGGCCACTCCTGTTTCGCCCTCCGGCGAGAATAGGGACCAGTATAGGTTACCGGACCGCCGGGCGCAAGAAACCTATCCGCAACGGTTCGGTTTCCGCTTCGACGCTCTCTCGCTCCGGAAGGCCGTAGAAGGTTCCTATGTGGATTCTGCTCATATCCTCAAGATGCGGCCCCGGTCTTCCGGCTCAAAGGGCACAGATGGAGAACCGCCCGGCGCCCCCAGACGACGAGAGCCGCAAGAACAAGGCGCGGGACGGTAATCCAGAACCCTCCGACGCCGATGGCCACGAAGAGCAAGGTGTCTTCGAGAAGGGAGTGGGAAAGGACGAGGTGATGGTTTAGAAGATCCGCCTTCTCCCGGTCGAGCTTACCTTCCTCGACGTTCTCGAACATTACCGCGGCGCCGTAGGCGAGGCCGAGCGTATTGGCGACGACCCAGAGGAAGGCCGACTTCTCGGGTAGACCGAGGACCGCAAGTATCGGCCGAAAGAACCGGGAGATGCGTCCGACGACGTTATAGTGCTCGAGAACCCGCGAGAGAAAGGTCAGCCCGATAACGATCGCGACGATCGTGCCGCTCAGGCGAAGGGAGTCCCGGGCCCAGGAGAATAACACCCCGCCGAGGCTCCCGGCGTTTACCGCCGCGCCTCCCCCGAGGGGCCTCATCGCGGCGAGGCTTTCGGGCAAAAGCAGGTTGAGCATTACAGCTCCGATGAGGCTGCCGCCGAGGCGGATAAGGAGCATCGCCACGCCGTTGGAGCCTATCCGCCGGACCACCGAAGTCTCGACGATCAAGTTGTGGGAGATCAGGCACATCAGGGAGAGAATCGTAACCTCCCGCAGGTTGAGGGAGAGCGTCCCGATTACCGCAATGGCCGAGTAGATGTTCACAAAGACGCTGGTAATAAACACCAGCGCTCCCTCCGCCGGGAGTCCGAGAAGCCGGAAGGCTCCCGCCAGGGGGGACGCAAGGGGCCCCAAGAGCCCGTAGTAACGCAAGAGGGCGGCTCCGAGGGAGATCGGCACCATAATCGAGAGGAGCCAGAGGGCGGAGGAAAGGGCCGGACGTATTCCCCCGCGGAAGATTCCCCAGACCTCCCGAGCGTGCTCTCGACTCGATATCATCCTGTTCACTATGGCGAAAGTATAGGGGGGCCGGTGGCCCGGGGCAACCAACCGAAAACGAAAAACCGCATCTTCGTTGCCGTGAGTCTTGTACAGGAGGCCGTAACTTCTTAGGCTTAAGAGCAAAGGGGACCCTTATGAGCATTACTCAAATGTTGAACGAAAGCGTCACAGTATCCAAGAGGAACCTTCTCGTATTCCTACCCATGCTCGCGGCGAGCGTTTTCTCCGCGCTCCTCTCACTCGCCCTCGTGGGGTCCACCATCCCGATGATTAACCGCTTCTCCCAGCAGCCCGAAGCGATCGACCCGAACCAGGCGCTTGCGGCGGCCGGTGCGGCGATGGGAGTGGTGTTTCTGGTTACGATTCTGAGTGCCATCGTCGGGCTGTTGGCCCACGGGATGACCGTCGCGATGGCCGATCTGGCTCTCAAAGGCGAGCAACCGAGCCTCGGCGCGGGATGGAAGCGCCTGATGGCGCGCCTCGTTCCGATGATCATCGCCTCAGTGGTGATGGGACTGATTATCGGCGTCGGCATGATGCTCCTGGTTCTCCCGGGACTGATCGCGGCCTTCCTACTTATGTTCACACTGGTATCGGTTATGGTCGACGACGCGGGAGCCTTCGAGGCCCTCGGCCGGAGCTTCCGGACGGCCACGCAGAACTTCAAGGCGACCTTCGTCTTTTTCTTAGTCGCCATCGCCTTGGCGCTTATCGCCGGTATCCTGAGCGTGATCGTCGGCCTGGTTCCCCTCTTGGGTGCCATCCTGACCATGATCCTCAGCGCGATTTACACCGGATTCATCTCGATCTTTATCGTCCGGGCGTATAGAGAGCTGGGAGTAGAGCCGGGTGCCTCGCCGGAAGCGGAGGTCTAGCCGGTCCGGGAGAAATTGATTATATTCTCCCGAAATGCTGGAAGAATCGGTCTTTATCTTTGATTTTGACGGGACCCTCTACCAAGGGGACCCGGTTTCCCGCGCCTTCCTGGAGTCTATTCTTCAGGAAGTGGGCCGGGAAGACTTGTTCGCCCCCGCCTGGAAGGCGGTGCACCGGATTTCCACCGGACGCCACGGTGTTCGCGTCGGGCAATTTGTCGCGCTCATCGACCCACCGGGTTCCCTGGCGCGCTCCTCCGCCGAAGCCTACGAAGGGTATCTCTCCTCTCTTGTAAGCTCGACCGAAGCAGATTCCCGATCCCATCGAATCGGCGATGGGTGGGGAGTGGTCTTCGCCGTAACCGAGCCACTGGCGGAAGAGATAACCACCTTCCACCGGGCGTTTAGAAATATGCGTATGCGCCTCGCCTCTTCTTCGTCTCCTCTCGTGGTAGACGGACGACTACGGGAGACGTTGGAAGCCCTCAGGGAGGCCCATCAGCTTATTCTCTTCTCTAACTCCGACGTCGGGCCCGACGGCGAGGCACTCCTTCGGCACTTAGGTATCGACGATCTCTTCGACGAGATCCGTTTCGAGGCGGGAAAGCCGACCGGTATGACGGAGCGCATCGCCTCGATCCTTCGGGAAACCGGCCTCTCGCCTGAACGGATCGTCTCGATCGGGGACCACCCGTGGAACGATCTCTACCCGGCCCGGGCATCCGGGGCGCATACCGTCCTGGTGTCGCCGTATCCGGAGCTCGACCGGCCCGAGTGGTCCTACCGGGTCCCCGACGTCCCGGGGCTTATCACCCTTCTCTCGGAACAGTGGGCTCTCGGCGCGGCGTAGCCGCTCCGGACCCGGGACTGCCTAAGACCGGCTGTAGGTCCCCATCAATTCGGCCTCTGCGATAACGTGGCCCTTCATCTCCCTTTCGACTTGCTGTCTCTCTGCGCCTCCCGGAAGGTCCAAGGCGGTATCGAGTGCGTAGAGCCGAAAGTAGTAGCGGTGGGTCCCCGACGGGGGACAGGGTCCGCCGTAGGCAGTCTTTCCGAAGTCATTGCCTCCCTCTGTTCCCGGGGCCGAGCCCTCGGCTATCCGGTCGGTGGGATCGATGTTGTAGAGAAGCCAGTGGAGAAAGGTTCCTCCCGGGGCGTCGGGGTCGTCGACGATAAGCACCATACTCGCCGCCTCGGACGGCGCTCCGGAAATCTGCAGTTCCGGGTTTTTGTCCTCACCGTCGCAGCTGTATTTCCGGGGAATGGGTCCTTCCGGGGAAAAGGTCGGGGTTGTTATGTTCATCAGTTTCCTCCTAAAAGCAAGAGCTACCGGTAGCCTCTGCACCCTCCCACACTCCTATCGGGTTAGAGCGGCTCCATTCCCAACGCCCGGGCACTCTCGTCGATGTCCGCGCTGCAGTCGACGGTGAGTGGCGTTATCGCCACAGCCGCCTCGAAGGCCAGGGCATAAATGTCTGTCCCCTCCTGGACGAGCTCCGGGTCCTCGTCCACCCAGGTCCTCCCTGCGCTCAATATGCTCGTCGGCGACGGGTCGTCGATAGTGTGCCGAAAGTAATGTCGCCGGGAGAGACGGCAGATGCGCTCGGGAGTTCCCGGAGGACACACGTGCGGAACGTCGATCTTCAGGATGTCGAAGGGGAAGGGACGCGGGGCGGCGAGGCGGCGCTGCCCCGCGGCCGCCGCCGGGGGACCGATAGCGGCGATCGTCGCGAGAAGGCTCTGGGCGTACTTCCGAACGACTCGGGTGGCCCCCTCCCAGTCCATGTCCGCGTATTCGTAATGGTGGGCGACGTCGGATTGTTGGGAAGCGGCAATAGCGGGAATGCCGTAGGCCGCCGCCTGAAACGCCGCTCCCACGGTCCCGGAGATGGTAATATCCATTCCCAGGTTTTCCCCGTAATTGACGCCGGACACGAGAAGGTCCGGCCAGGCGTCGAAGAATATCGTGTTCATGGCGTGTTGAACCGCCAAGGCCGGGGAGGCGTCGATATGGTACGCCTCAATCTCCCCGAGGGGGTCGGGGCCGTCGGAGGCCGGCTGGTTACCCCTTCCGTGGAGCTCGATTCGCCGGAGATGGTCGTCCCAGTTCCCGACCATGCTGCGTCCCCGGGAGGTCTGTTGCGTCGTCGGAGCAACAACGATGACCCGGCCGAGACCGACAACCGCTTCCACCGCGGCTATGAGCCCCGGGGAGTCGATCCCGTCGTCGTTGGTCACGAGAATAACAGCTTCGCCGTTCTGCCTTGCATTCCCCATCGATTACCCCTCGTATCAGCGTTGTGCCGGAGTCCCGTCTGCCCTCAGGCCCCAGGGAACAGGATGTTGGTTCCGGTAGGTAAACAGCTGCTGTAGGAGCAACTGCCGGCCGTTGTAAATAATGTAGGTCCTCTCCCACTCCAAAGGGTGTCCGTTTATCACCAGGTCGAACCGCCTGACGTGTCCCGGGGGATACCCCTCGTCGAGACCGAGAAAGCGTGCCCGGATATCCCGAACGGGAACGGTCACCAGGGGATAGTCGGAAAAGCCGCGAGAGCTGCCGCCGGGCGAAATCGAGGTGTCGACGACCGAAACGAGCCCGACTCTCCGGAGCAACGCGACCGCCTGCAGGGCATCCCGGCCGCTTAAGCTAAAGGGTTCCGGAGCCGGCAGCCGGGTGCGTTCCCCCGCGGGTCCGCCCTCTTCGAAAGGGTTGGCCCCGTAGAGCAGACCCGGTTTACCCAGGAGGATCCCCAGGGAGAGTATCACGATTGACCCAGCCCTTACGATACGGCGCACGGTTGACGCTCCATTCTTAGAGTATCGGCCGCCAGGCGCCGGGAACGCGGGAGGATTCCCCGAACCGCTTCTCCGTGGTAGAGAAGAAGCGGCGGAAGGGGCTCCGCCGGTAGAGCAGGTCGAGATGAACCGTGCCCGGGGCGGGCGGCATTGCCTTCGACTCGGCAACGAGGGCGCGGATTGTCTCGGGCGTCGGCGTCAGAAAACCTTGGACCCCCGGAAGCGAAAGGCTCGGGGACGCAGCGAGACTGATAGCCGGTATGAATGCCGCAGCTCTCATGAGGGAAGTCTCTATCCCGGAGGCGCAATTGCCAACGTCGGTACGTGACAAATCCCCCGGGGGAGACTATTCTGACACGGTACCCATGGATTACCAGATTGTCGCGACCCTCGGTCCTGCGACGGCCCGCCCGGAAACCTGGTGGGAGCTTCGAAAGGCCGGGGCAACGGGGTTTCGGTTGAACACCTCTCACCTACTCCCGGATGAGACCGACGAGTGGTTATCCCGCCTCTCGGAGACCTTTGGCCACGACCTGCCCTCGGTGGTTTTGGACCTACAGGGCAGCAAGTGGCGCATCGGAGACATTACTACCCGGACCGTCGCCCCGGGGGACTCGGTAATCCTGGCCTACCGGCGGGACACCATCCTGGAGAACAGCCTCCCCGGTGTGCTGCCGGTTCCCCATCGCGACTTTTTCCGGGCCCTCGAAGAGGCCGACGGCACCGTTCTCTTGAACGACGCCAAGGTGGAGCTCGTGGTCGATACCCTTCGGGAGTATCAGGCCTTCTGCCGGGTGGTACGGGGCGGAAACCTCGAGTCCCGCAAAAGCGTCACGGTACCCGGTTCGGCGTATCGAAGCGAAGCACTTCAGGACCGGGACCAGGAGATCGTGCGGCGGACCCGGGGGCACGCTGGGGTAACCTATGCCCTCTCCTACGTGCGGGACGCCGGGGAAATGAAAGCCTTCCGAGACGACTTGGGCCCCGGCGTCCGCTCTATTGCCAAGATCGAGCGCCGGGAGTCCGTGGCCGCCGCGGCGGAGATTGCCCGGGAGTCCGAGGAGCTCTGGCTTTGCCGGGGAGACCTCGGTGCCGAGGTCGGCGTGGCGGAGACGGCGAGGGCAGTCCACGAGTTCTACGGTCTCCTCCCGCAGATCGGCCCTCCTACCTTCCTGGCGGGACAGGTTCTCGAGCATATGGCCCGCCACCCGGAACCCACCAGATCGGAGGTCTGCCACCTCTACGACGCCCTCTCCTTCGGGTTCGCCGGGATAGTCCTCTCCGATGAGACCGCCGTCGGAGCCCATCCCGTTGAAGCCTGCAAAGCCGCCGCTCTCTTTCGCCCTGTTCATCCATCTTGACGCCCCACGAACACCTGTATACTCTTGCTGACTATCCGGTTTTAGATTCGGTTATCGACCGAATCTAGAGCCGCCCAACCTTCCTACGGAGGCGTGCCGTGCGTGAAGTTGCGTCCCACTGGCCGGGAAGAATTTTCCTCCTGGTTCTATCCCTCTCTACCGTTGCCGTTATCTATCTCGTTGCTACCGGCTTCCTCGAGCAGACGGTTATCGTCGCGGGATGGATAACCCTCCCGCTCTTGATGGGGATTGTCTACGTTCTGGTTTGGCTTGTGGCCTATCTAATCTATTTCTTCCGTTTCTGGCCCTACCGTTAGGAGGAAGGCATGTTTGCAGTTGTCGCACTGACGGGGTTCGGCCTCGTTATTATTCTGATGGCGGTCTACGGCTATCGAATATCCGCGAAGACGGCGGAAGACTACATGCTCGGCGGACGCACGATCGGTGTTGTCGTCATGTTCTTTTTCGTCCTTTTTGCGATTTCCTCGAGTTGGACCTTCTACGGCTTTCCGGGGGTACTCTACCTCGACGGACCGGGGTACATCTTCTTTATCTGGGGCTCTGTTGCCGGTTTCGCAGCCCTCTACATGTTTATCGGGCCCCGACTCTGGGCCGTCTCCCGGATAAACCGCTTTCTCTCGCCGGTCGAGGTTCTCGCCGAGCGCTACGAGTCTCCGGCGCTTCGAGTTATCCTGAGCTTGAGCATCCTCGCCTTTATCGTCCCCTACGTCGGTATTCAACCTCTCGGAGTAGGACAGGGCTTTCAGGCGTTGACGGGAATGCCGGCGATCTACGGGGCGCTTTACACGGCCGTCCTTCTGGTCGTCCTGGTGATGCTCGGGGGCATGCGTATCGTCGCCTGGGTAAACATCTTCTTAGGGATCGTCTACGTGACGGCTCTCCTGGGCTCCTTGATCTGGGTGGTCAACGCGACCCTCCCCGAGGGCCTTTCCGGAGCCGTCGCCTGGCTGGAGGTAAACAACCCGGAACAACTATCGGCTCCGGGTCCCCGGGGGACCTTTACCCCGGTCCTCGTGGCCGGCACGATGATCGTCGGTCTGTTGGCTTTTAGCTGGCCCCATATCGCCATCGGGGCGATGACCGCCCGGGACAAGACGCTCTTTAAGTGGTTTCCCCTCTTGATCTTTCTCTTCGGGGGACTCTTCTTCTATATCATCCCCTTCATTTGGGGATCTATCGTGGCCCCGGCAGTTATGCCGGGGGTTACCAACGTCGCCGAGGCGGACCAGATCGTCCAGACGATCATTACCGAGAACCTCCCGGAGTGGTTTGGGGTTTTCGTAGTCATGGGCGTCGTTGCCGCGGCTGTATCCACGGCGGCTGTGCAGCTGATGACCTCGAGCGTTATCGTCGCCCGGGACCTTATCCAAGGCGTCTTTAACCCTGGTGCCACCGATCAGCAGATAACCCGTTGGGCTCGTTTCTCGGTTATCGGCATCATCGTCTTAAGCATGGGGTTCTCGATCTGGAACAATCAGGCGATGGCCCTCTATTTGACCGACGTCTCGATTCCCGGTTTTGCCCAGTGGGCCCCGGCACTGGTCGGTGGGCTCCTCTGGAAGCGGGGAACCAAGCAGGGCGCCGTGGCCGGGACCCTGATCGGTGTCGTCTATTTGGTAGCGGCTCTCCTGTTCCGGGTCGACGGTGAGCGGGTCCTCCTCTTCGGACTCCATCCCGTTATGCCGACCCTCCTGATCAACACCCTTGTCTATCTCGTGGTCAGCCTGGTTACCCCGCGGCCCCGGGAAGAGATCAACGAGCAGTTCTTCGACGAGGTCGACGCGTTCCTCCGGTCGGGCTAAGGGAGGTAGCTATGAGCCAGGCGTGGCGATTGCTCTATAACCCGGAAGGTGACGCGGCGGATATCCTCGCGTATCCCTCAGCGCTTGCCGAGGGACGTATCGCGGGCAAATACATGCTCTCGAACGATCAACTGCCGGATACCCTCGTCATCCAGGGAGTGAAACGCCGGGGCATTATCGCCGGTGCGGATGTCAAAATCGACAAAAAGGCGGCCGATGCTGCCTCGGTGGATGTGGCCCTGGCTCCCCGGTCCGGCCGCCGGGGAGCTCAGCCGGCGGATACCATTTCCCTTTCGGAACTGATGGCCGGCGCCTCGAAGAAGCTCGACCCGGAGACGGTCGAGCCGGACGACCCGGCGGTCATCCTCTACACGAGCGGGACCACCGGGAAGCCGAAGGGTGTCGTCTTAACCCATAAGAACTTCTACACCCAATGCGACCAGGTGGTTCGGCATGTCATGCCGGTCGATCAGAAAGACATCTTCGTAGGGGTTTTGCCCCTCTACCACGTCTACGGCTTGTCGAACGGACTTATCACCACCCTCTTCTACCAAGGGGCCTTCGCGTTGATACCCCACTACTCCCCGGCGAACCTCTTAGCGGTTATCGAGCAGCACAAGGCGACGATCCTGATTGCCATCCCCTCGATGTACAACCATCTACTGGCCCTCGCCCGCGTGCGGAAGACCAACATTCCGAAGAGCCTGCGGATCTGCGTCTCCGGAGGAGCTCCTCTACCGGCCGCGGTCCTAAAAGAGTTTCAGGACGTCTTCGAAACCCGGATAAACGAGGGCTACGGCCTTACCGAAACCACCTCCTCGGTCAGCGTAAACCAGTTCGGCGAGAACTATCGCCCCGGATCCATCGGCCCTCCCTCCCAGTCGGTGGAGATGCAGGTCCTCGATGAGGACGGCAATCCGCTTCCCGACGGCGAAGAGGGCGAGATCGTAATACGAGGGGATGTGGTCACACCGGGATATTGGAATCTGCCCGAGGAGACCGCGGCCACCATTCGTGACGGATGGCTCCACACAGGAGACCTCGGGCACCGGGACGCCGACGGCTACTTCTATATAACCGACCGCAAGAAAGACCTGATTATCCGGGGTGGTTTCAACATTTCTCCCCGGGAAGTCGAGGAAGTCCTGATTTCCCATCCCGCGGTGTCCGACGCGGCGGTCGTCGGCGCCGAAGACAGCCGGGGCCGGGAGATCGTAAAAGCGTACGTTTCCCTCTTCGAAGACCGGACCACCACCGAGAGAGAGCTTCTCGAACACTGCGAATCGAACTTAGCCCCTTACAAGCTTCCGAGGGCTATCGAGTTCCGGGATACGATTCCCAAGAGCGCAACCGGAAAGGTTCTGCGGAAAGAGCTCCGGGAAGGCTACCGGGACGAGCGATTGATTCAACAGGCCTAGGTTGGAGAGGAGCAGGAAACCATGGACACCAACTTTGTAGGACTCGGCCGGCTGCTGCAGGACGCCGCGAAAAAGCAAAAAAAGCGGGCGGCACTCTACTTTGACGGAAACGCGATCAGCTACGCCGAGGTGGACGAAGCCTCGAACAAGGTCGCGAACGGACTCAAGGGCTTAGGGGTCCGGAAGGGCGACCGGGTGGCGATTATGCTCCCGAACATCCCGGAGTTCGTCTACACCCTCTTCGGCATACAGAAACTCGGGGCCGTTGCGGTGCCCTTCAATACGCTCTACAAGGGCCGGGAGATCATCCATATTCTCAACGACAGTGGCGCCGTGGCTATCGTCGCCCTGACGAATTTTGCCTCCCTCTTGAACGAGGTTCGGGGCGACTGCCCCAACCTCCGGCACGTCATAACGACCGGGCAGCGTACCTTGGTCTTCGTGGAGCCCGGGTCGACCACGAACATTCAGGCCGTCTTCGAGAAGACGCGTTTCGAAAGCCCCGACGCCGTGTTTCGTTTTTTTGGCGAGACCCTCCTGAGGGTAATCGAAGCCCTCGGCATCGAAGGCGCCTTCTACAAGCACCGGGGGAGTATCCGCTGCCGGGGAAAGAAGCTCGCGACGATCGTCCTGCAGGAGATCGAGAACCTCTACGTCGTAAACGGACTCTTGTTCTCCGGTCCCCTGAACACCGACGAGTTTTTCAGGGTGCTCTGGGTTCCCGCGGAGATAAAAGACAAGGTGGTTGAGCCCTCCACCTCGCTTCAGGAAGAGTTGGGTCGGCCGGTCCCGATCGAAGAGTTTCGAGACCTTATGGTGTCGACGTTTCAAGATGCCCTCGGAACCGAGGTCGTCCCCGGGGAGCTCAAACGGGACGAAATATTCGGCTACGAGAAGAACCGGGCGTTGGCCTCCCGGAAGTAGACAGTTTGAGGGCACCCGGGCCCCGCTCCCGGATGCCGGGTTGCGGGAGCGGTTCAATATTTTGTTTGACAGCCGACCGGAACCGTTCTAAAATACTCATGCTTTCCCGAGCCGATATACCTACGGTTACCCTTCGTCGAATGCGGTAACTACGGTAGCGGGCCGACAGGGTGTCCGGGGAAACTCGAACGCCTCCCACCATTTGGAAAGGGGAAGATACTCATCAACCCTACCCGGATGGAGGTACGCGCTATGTCCTATATGGGCAAAATGCTCCGCGTAGATCTGTCGGCCGGCTCTATCAAGACCGAAGAGACGCCGATGGACCTCGCCAAACTGTACATCGGGGGTCGCGGTCTCGCGTCCCGGATTCTTATCAACGAAATCGATCCCAAGGTCGACGCCCTTTCCCCGGACAACAAGCTTATCTACGCCACCGGTCCCCTGTCGAACACGACGGCACCCACCGGCGGACGTTACATGGTCGTGACCAAGAGCCCCCTGACGGGAACCGTCGCATCGAGCAACTCCGGCGGTGTCTTCGGAGCTTACCTGAAGAAAGCCGGGTACGACATCGTCATTTTCGAAGGAAAGTCGGCCAAGCCGGTCTACCTTTCGGTCTCGCCTGAAGGCGTCGAGCTCAAGGACGCCTCCCACGTCTGGGGCAAACGGGTCGACCAGGCCACCGACATTCTTCTCGGTGAATCCGGCCAGAAACGCGCCTCGGTCTCCTGCATCGGTCCCGCCGGAGAACGGATGAGCCTGATCGCTTCGGTGATGAACGAGAAGCACCGGGCGGCGGGCCGCAGCGGCGTCGGAACGGTCATGGGCAGCAAGAACCTTAAGGCCCTGGTGGTCTGGGGGGACGCGGAATCGCCGATCAAGTTCGACGACGAGTTCAAGACCGCCGTCAAGACCAGCCGGACCCTCCTGAAGGACGGAGCCATTACCGGACAGGGACTCCCGGCCCTCGGCACCAAGGTTCTCGACAACATCATCAATTCGAGCGGCATGTATCCCACCCGGAACGCCCAGGACGTAATGTTCGAAGGAGTTGGCAACATGTCCGGCGAAGCCTTGGTCGAAAAGGGCTACCTGAAGCGAAACTCCGGGTGCTACATGTGTCCGATTCAGTGCGCCCGGGATGTCGAGCTTCCCAACGGCCGCCGAGGAGAAGGGCCGGAATACGAAACCGGCTGGGCTTTCGGTCCGATGTGCGGGATCGACGACCTAAACGCCATCTGCGACGCCAACTTTACCTGTAACGACCTCGGTATGGACACCATTTCGGCCGGCGTTACCATCGCCTGCCTGATGGAGCTCTTCGAGAAGGGCTATGTCCCGGAGGAAGACCTCGAAAAGGGCCCGAAGCCGGTATTCGGCAGCACCGAAGCAATGGCCTACTGGCTGACGAAGATGGGTCTCGGGGAGGGCAAGATCGGCGCGTTGATGACCAAGGGATCCTACCGAATGGCGGAAGCCTACGGACACCCCGAGCTGTCGATGACGATCAAGAAGCAGGAGCTCGCAGCCTACGATCCTCGCGGCGTCCAGGGCCACGGCCTCGAATACGCCGTTGGAAACCGGGGTGCGGACCACGTCCGGGCGTATCTGATTTCTCCTGAGATTCTCGGGGTACCCGAAAAGCTCGACCCCCAGGCAATCGAAGGGAAGCCGGAGTGGGCGATCATCTTCCAGAACCTGACGGGAGTTATCGACTCCTGCGGAATGTGTCTCTTTACCTCTTTCTCCCTCGGCGCCCCGGAGTACAACGCTCTGATCAACGCCGCGACGGGATTCAACCTCTCGGTCGACGAAATGATGCAGGTCGGAGAGCGCATCTGGAACATGGAGCGACAGTTCAACTTAGACGCCGGAATCGATCCGAAGGACGACACGCTTCCCAAGCGCTTCTTCGAAGAGCCTGCGAAGGAAGGCCCGAACAAGGGCCAGGTCCACCGGCTTCCGGAGATGCTTCCGAAGTTCTATTCCTTGCGGGGATGGAGCGAGGACGGTCGCCCGACGAATGAAAAGCTGAAGGAACTCAGCCTCCTCTAAGGCATGACAATTGAGGCAAAACTCTTCGCCACCCTGAAGCTCAAGCTCGGGGTGGCAAGGGTTCTTATCGAGACAGACCAACCGATAACCGTCAGGGAGCTTCTCCGGCGTATCGGCGAAGAGTTGGACCACGACGTCTTCACAGAGCTGATCGACCCGGAGGATAAGATACGCCCGGGCACCATGCTCTTGGTCGGCGGGAAGAACATCCACCACTTAGACGGCCTGGATACCCTGATAGAAGACGAAGACGTCGCCGTCTTCCCGCCTTCCGGGGGCGGTTAGTCGTGCTTGACGGTGCGCCTGGGGCGTCTCAGTTTTCCCGGCATCTGGAACTGATCGGACCCGAGGGAGTAGAGCGGCTGGGTGCCGCCACGGTCGCCGTTATCGGTGCCGGTGGACTCGGGTCGACGGTCCTGCAGCTCCTGTTACGCCTCGGTGTAGGGGAGATTCTTATCTACGACGACGGAATAGTCGACCTACCGGATCTAAACCGACAGATTCTCTACAGCCACGACGACCTTGGAAGGCCGAAGGCGGAGGCCGCTGCGGATCACCTTCGGCGGATAAACCCGAAATCTCGAATCCGTGCCGTCGCCGAAAGAGTCGAGACCGGCTTTTCCTTTTCTACCGAAGCTAGGGCTCCGGATGCGGTAGTCGACTGCCTCGACAACTTTGCGACCCGCTTTGTGGTGGACGACGC
>CAYPUT010000077.1:0-13532 GCA_964413945.1 uncultured Spirochaetaceae bacterium | reverse complement strand
CGGCCGGACCAGGGACGCTTCGTAACCGGTGCGGATTCGGAAATCGGGTATGCGGAGGATCCGGCTGTTTTGAGCGTGTAGGGAACCCCGGCGTACCAGGGAAGGAGGCGGTTGGCTTCGAGGATACCGCCTGAGAGGCGGACCGGACCGAGGGGAGAGCCGGCAAGAAGCAGGGTCGCATCCGCCGGGGTACCGGCCACGGGATTCCCGTCACCCGCCGGAGACACTCTCGCCTTGGAATCGAGGTACGCCGCGGCGCCGAAGGGGAGCGCGAGAACGTCGTCGGTCCCGGGACGGCCGCCGAGCAGCTTGACGTCGATCTCGTCGGACCGCTCCCCGGAACGGACCTTCCCCGTGACCGCAAACCCTAAGCTTGGGACAAGAAGGAGTCGCGTTCGAGGAGAAAGAAGGGGAGAATCGCGGTGGCCGATTCCTACCAGATCGCGGCCATGACGCCTTAGCAGTAGATAGGGAGGATCCGGAGGTAACACACCGCCTTGCTTAGATCGCGATACTCCGCGACCTAGTAATTCTTCATCGCTTGGATTTTTCGGGCTTTCTTGAGGAGCTTCCGCTCGAGGGCTTTCTTCTTGCGATTCTTGATGGTCGAAGGCTTCTCGAAGTATTCGCGCTTTTTCCATTCACGAATGATTCCCTCTTTCTCTACCATCCGCTTAAAGCGCTTAATGGCCTTCTCTAGTGCTTCGCCTTCGTCGACGTTGATCTGAGCGATTACAATCACCTCCTCCGTTTATAGTCTGTACCAATCTATGGTCGTACACCCGGTCTCAAGACCGAGTCGTCTGCAATAATAGCCGAAATCTCATCGGTGTCAAGAATGGGACGCCGGACAAAGGCTTCCGGATCCACCGGAATACCGGCTACCCGTACCTCCCAGTGGAGGTGAGGCCCCGTCGAGAGCCCGGTGTTTCCCAGGGTGCCGATCCGGCTTCCCTGCTTCACCAGCTCACCCTGCTGAACGTCAACTTCGTCTAAATGATAATATAGCGAGTATACACCCGGCAAATGCTCGATTACCACCGAGTTTCCCGTGACGATCCGGGGCGCCGCAAAGACGATCCGGCCGTCCCCCGCGGCGAGAATCGGTGTCCCGACGGGGGCGGCGAGGTCCAATCCGTTGTGAATCGCCTGGGCCGAGGTGCCGTCGACGTACCGGAAGAGCCGCCGGTCCCCGAACTCCGAGGTCCGCCGGGCCCCGGTAACCGGCATCACGAAGGGTGTCGCGTGGAAGAAGGCTTCCAGGTCGAAACGCCCGAGAAGGGCAAGCAGCTCTCTCGCCTCCTCAATTTTGGCCGGGTCCGGAGTCGCCCGGAGCGCGGTCATCGCGGCGTTGAGGGGTATCTCCTCCCGGCGAAACTCCCGGGGCTCCACCGACACTTTCCGGGAGACGAGCCGAGCATCGATCTCGGCTTCGAGTCGGTACTCCCCCGGGCGGAGGGTACTCGGGATACCGAGGATTGCCACCCCGACGGTCCGGCGCTCGTCGGTGGTCGTCGGGAAGCCTTCCGCCCGGGCCACGATGCCTCCCTCGGGGTCCAGGAGCCGGAGCTCCCAGGACGTGCCTTCGAGAAACTCGTCGTCGGTTCGCAGGACGACCCCGAGGGGCTCGCCCCTGACGACCCGGCTAACCGCGAGGAGCTCCGCCGCCGGCAGAGTACCGGCCCCGGCGACGAGAAGCGCCACCAGCAGGGCCACGCCCCGGATAGACCTTCCGGCACGATTCACGGCTCGGTCCTCCGGACATCGACAATCTCCATCTGGAGCGTCTCCCGGCTCTGAAAATAGTTGGTCGAGATGCCGAAAAGAAGGTCCACGGTGTCCTCGGCCTTAAAGTCGCTCCCGACGCGCTCTCCCCCGTTCCAGAAGACCGCCGGCCATTTGTGACGTCCCGCGTCGACGAGCAGTTTGACGTGCTGCTCTTCCTTCCCGATAAACTGGATGCTCCGGAGCTTGAGTCCCCGGGCCATGAATACCAGGGGTGGATTCCCCTGGCCGAAGGGGCCGAAGATGCGCACGACCTCCTGGAGCTCCGGGGTCAAGTAGTTCTGCGGGAGCTCCGCGTCGACGGAAAGCCGCTCGTCCGCGGCCTCGAGAAAGAGCGTCTCGGCGCTCTCGGCTAGACGAGCGAGAAGCTCGTCCCCCTGCTCCTTCGCCAAGAGAAAGCCGGCGGCACCGTCGTGGCCGCCCCAGTCGAGAAAGAGATCCTCGAACTGCTGCAGAAACCGGGTAGCCCGAACCCCCCGCGTGGTTCTGAGCGAACCGACGAGTTGGCCGTCGCTCTCGGTAATGACGACCGCCGGGGCGTTGAACAGCCGGGAGAGGCGGCCGGCGAGAATACCGGTAATTCCCCGGTGAATGGCCGGGTCGACCACCAGCACCAGCCGCTCGCCGAGGCGCTCGAAACTCTCCCGGGCGACCGGTAATACCTGACCCCAGGCGTCTTCGCCGATCTTGCGCCGTTGTTTGTTCATTTCGACGATCGCCGTGGCAAGCTCGTGGATCTCCTTCGGATCTTCGGAGAGCAGAAGACTTACCGATAAATCGGGGCGTCCGAGTCGACCGGAGGCGTTGATAACCGGCGTTACGGAGAAGCTTACATCTTGGGCCGTGACCGTCTTTCCGAGGAGCTTCTGCAGCTCCAAGAGCTTCCGGATTCCCGGACGAGGCTCCTCGGAAACCTTCTTGATACCCCGGCGGATCATGATGCGATTCTCGTCCCGGAGGGGCACCATGTCCCCGAGGCTCCCGAGGGCTACCAGATCCAACACGCTCTCGAGGCTTTTCCCGAGCCCCGGGTAGACCTTCAGGAGGACGACCTCGAAGAGATTCTTGAGGACATCGACCTCCAAGAGTCCCTCGCCGTGGTACCGCACCAGCCGGGAAAGCTCCCGGATCTGCAGGAGGCTCCTCCCCTCGAGGGCCGGAAAGTGCTCCCAGACCGCCGTCGACAGGTCGTCGAGATCGACCTCGACGGTAGCGCCGAAGACCTCCCGAAGGTAGCGCTCCTGCACGGGCCGGTCGTAGGCGACAAGATGATGCCCCGCTACAAAATCCGCGATCCTCGACTGTTCGGGGCGGACCATCCCCGGAACGACGGTCTCGACGAGGCGGTCCACCTCGACCAGGTTGTTCAAGCGGATCGCCTCGAAAACAATGGTATCGTTTCCCGGCCGAAGGTTGATCAGGCAAATCGGCTGCTTGTAGATCTCGAGACCCGAGAGGGCGACCGCCTGACGGAACTTCAGGGCCACCCCGCAGCCGGCGAGACCGTCGAAGGGGTAAGAGCTTTCCGGATCCTTCGGATCGACGATGGCGACCGCCGGGGGCAGCTCCGCCGGAAGGTGATGGTGGTCGAGAACGACCGTGTCGATCCCCATCTCCTGGGCCAGGGCGATCTCGCCGGTATTGGTGATCCCGCAGTCGACGGTGATGATGAGGGTCCCGTCACCGTCGGCGAAGGTTTTGACGGCCTCGGCAGTCAATCCGTAGGGGTCGTCTCCCATCGGCACCCGCCAGGATACCTCGAGGCCCAGGCCCCGAAGGGTGTCCACCACAATGGCGGTGCTGGTAATCCCGTCGACATCCCGGTCGCCGAAAACCAGCACCTTCTCTCCTTCGACGACGGCCTGACGGACCCGGTCAACGGCGTCTTCCATCTCGTCGAACAAGAAAGGATTGTGAAGGTAGCGGATATCCTCTTCCAGAAGGAATTTGATCTCTCCGGCGTCGACGAGCCCCCGCCGGGTCATAATGGCCGCGGTCAAGAGGTCGACGCCGTAACTCTCGCTCAGACCCTTTACCAGGGTCGGGTCGACGTCGGTTTTCTCCCACAGCATCAGGAGGCAATCTCGTCCAGGATCATCGATTCCCGGGCATCCCCGCCCGCCGCTCCAGCGGGGTCGACCGTGTACGCCTTCCGAAGGCGCGCTTCGGCCTCGTCGAGGGCCGATTCGTCGTGGCCGTAGATACGGCAGAGGGCCTCCCCGGCGTCGACCTCTGCCCCCACCTTCTTGAAAGCCTCGATTCCGACATCCGGCAATACATCGTCCTCGGCGGTGCTCCGCCCGACCCCGAGGTAGACGCCGGCCATACCCGTAAGGTAGGCGTCGACGGCGGTTACCACGCCGGCTCTCTCGGCGGCAATATCCCGGGTTTTCGGCGCCCGCCAACTCCCGAGGCGCTCGTTGAGCTCTTTAAGGTCGCCCCCCTGGAGCTCTACGTTCCGCTCGAAACGCTTCAGCGCCTCTCCGTTCTCGATGGGCCCCGGTGCCGCCTCGAAGGCTTCGTCGATGGAGTCGTACTTCCCTGCCGCCACGAGCATCCAGGCAACCAGGCGCATAATGACTTCCCAGAGATCGGACAGCCGTGGATCGGTAGGCTTACCCCTTAGGAGCCCGACCGACTCCTCCACCTCGAGAAAGTTCCCGACCATAATCCCCAGGGGCTCCTCCATACGGGTGATGACGGCGTAGACACCCCGGTCGAGCCCCTGCCCCGTTTCCACGAGGGACTCGGCGAGCTTCCGGGCAGATTCGAGGTCCTTCATAAAGGCTCCGGAACCGCACTTTACGTCGAAGACGAGCTTCTCGGCACCCTCGGCGAACTTTTTCGAAAGGATGCTCGCGGTAATCAGGGGGATCGATTCTACCGTACCGGTGACGTCCCGCAAGGAGTAGAGCTTCCGGTCCGCCGGAACGATGTGCATGCTCTGTCCGGTCATCGCGAAGCCGGCCTCGGAGATAATCTCGCGGAAGCGCTCCGGAGAGAGAGCCGTCGAGTAGCCGGGTATCGACTCGAGCTTATCGAGGGTTCCCCCGGTGTGCCCCAGTGCCCGGCCGCTCATCATCGGGACCTGGATGCCGTGGGCCGCCGCTAAGGGGGCGAGCACCAGAGAGACCTTGTCCCCGACGCCGCCGGTAGAGTGCTTATCGACCAAGGGACCGGCGAGCCCCTCGAGCTCGATGGTGGTGCCGGAATCGATCATGCATTGGGTTAGGTCCGCCGTCTCCCGCATCGACATGCCGGAGAAGTAGGTCGCCATCAACCAGGCGGAGACCTGATACTCAGGAATCGAGCCGGATACGTAGCCGTCGATAAGGAACTGTATCTGCTCCTGAGAGAGGCTCTCTCCGTCCCGTTTTGCGGTAACAATGTCTAAGGCACGCACGTTTTTCCCCTCCGGAAGACCAGGCAAGAATACCACGGAGCGGTGCCGCTGAAAACCGCTTCCGGGCCGCTTCGGCTGCGCAAGAGAGCCTCCGCCCCTAGAAACGGCCTTAGATCCCCTGGCGCTTCAAGAAGCACCCTATCCCATTCCCAGAATCGACCGGCCGCTCCGTCGGGTCTCGAGGGAGGCGCCGAGGGCAGCCTCGAGAAGGGTGTAGAGAACCCCGGAGAGCTGCCCGGATTCCTCAGAGCTCAGGGAAACGCTCTCGAGGGCGCCGACATCCGCGGCCGCGACGTGGGCGAGGGCTCCCGGCACCGGGAGAAAGAGGTCGTACTCCCCGGCGCAGGAGCGGCAGACGATATCCCCGGCCCGGGGCCGGACGAAGCGCGGATCCCCCTCGCCGAGGAGCCGACCGCAGGAGCCGCACTCGCCGAGGTCCGGCTGCACCCCGAGAATGGCCAGGTAGCGCCAGAGAAACCGGATGGAGAAGAGCCGGACGGCGGGGAGATTCGTCTCGAGACCGTCGAGACTCTCCTTGAGAAGCCCGAAGACCTCCCTCGCCTGACCGCCGCCGGCGAGGGACTTGAGCACCGCCTCGGCCCAGCTACTCGCGGTGTAGAAGGCCTCGAGGTTTCCTTTGACGCCGGGATAGAACTCGACCGGGTCGAATTCGGTTATCTTGCTGTATCCTTTGACGGGCTCGGTGTAGAGGTAGCAGACCCCGTAGGTCAGCTGGTCGGCCTTTCCCCGGAGCTTTCCCTTCGGAGAGGAGGCCCCGTGGGCTACCGCCCGGACTATTTCGTCCTCTTCGGTAAGAAGCCGGACCGAGCGGTGGATCTCCCCGAACCGGGATGTAGCGAGAATAATAGCCGAAAAGCGGCGCCGGCGATTCACCGGCGAAGAGCCCCCAGGCTTGACTGGCTTTCGGTCGGAGCTAGATATTCTGGGCAAAGGAAAATCGTGCCAACCCCCACTGAAATAATACCAGCAGACCAGATACTACCGAATAGATTGCTCGTTGTCCCCCTGAACGGACGCCCCATCTTTCCCGGCATTTTTACACCTCTGATGCTCCGGAGCAAGGAGGACCTCGCAGCCGTCGAGCAGGCGATGGCCGGAGACAGCATGATCGGCCTGGTGCTGACGAAGAACGAGGACGAGGGCGAGCCCGAGGCCGCGGACCTCCAGAGCGTCGGCACCGCAGCCAAAATTGCTCGAAAGATCAACCTCCCGGACGGCGGCGTAAACGTCTTTATCTCGACCCTTAAACGGTTTCGCACCAAGAAGACCCTCTCCAAGTCGGACCCCATCGTAGTTGCCGTCGACTACCTCGACGACGACTTCCAAGACGGCGCCGAGGACGAGATCAAGGCCCTGACCCGGTCGCTCATCAGCGAAATGAAGCAGGTCTCGGAGAACAACCCGCTGTTCTCCGAAGAGATGCGGCTGAACATGGTCAACATCGACAATCCCGGGAAGATCGCCGACTTTATCGCCTCGATTCTAAACCTCCCGAGGGAGGAGCAGCAACGCATCCTCGAGACCACCGACGTCAAGGAACGCATGGAGCAGGTCCTTATCCACATAAAGAAGGAGCAGGAGCTTCTCCGGATCCAGAAGAAGATCCAGAGTCAGATAAACGAGAAGATCGAGAAGCACCAGCGCGAGTTCTTCTTGAAGGAACAACTCAAGGTTATCAAGGAAGAGCTCGGTATGCCCGTCGATGCGAAGCATTCGGAGTACCTCCGGATAAAGGAAGCCGTCGACAGCCTCCCCCTCGAAGAAGACGTCCGGGAGCCGGTGGAGCAGGAGCTCGAGAAGTTCTCCCTGATGGAGCCGACCTCGTCGGAGTACCACGTTACCCGGAACTATCTGGAGACGATCATCAGTCTGCCCTGGGGCGACCCGGCGCCGGTCGCTATCGATATGGAGAAAGCCCGGCGCATCCTCGACCGGGACCACTACGGCCTCGAGGACGTGAAGGAGCGCATTACCGAGTTCCTCGCGGTCCGAAAGCTCAAAGGGGACTTCAAGGGCTCGATAATCTGCTTAGTCGGACCGCCGGGGGTCGGGAAGACCTCCGTCGGACAGTCGATCGCCCGGGCCCTCGGGAAGAGCTTTTTCCGGTTTTCCGTAGGCGGTATGCGGGACGAAGCCGAGATAAAGGGACACCGCCGGACCTACGTCGGGGCGATGCCCGGGAAGATTATCCAAGGGCTCCGGGTGGTAAAGAGCAAAGATCCCGTCTTTATGATCGACGAGATAGACAAGCTCGGCGCCTCCTACCAGGGGGACCCCTCGTCGGCGCTTCTCGAGGTGCTCGACCCGGAGCAGAACGTCACCTTCCGGGACCACTACCTCGACCTGCCCTTCGACATCTCGAGCATCCTCTTTATTACGACGGCCAACACCCTCGATACCATTCCGGGGCCCTTGAGGGACCGGATGGAGATTATTCGTCTTTCGGGGTACATCGACGACGAGAAGGTGGCGATCGCCCGGAAATACCTTATTCCCCGCTCCCTCGACCGGGCTGGGCTGGATAAGAAGGACGCAAAGTACACCAAGAAGGCGCTCGTCGCGATCGCCGACGGCTACGCCCGGGAAGCCGGAATGCGTAACTACGAGAAGGCCCTGGACCGCATCCACCGAAAGCTTGCGAGTAAGACCGTAACCGAGACGGCGAAGCCCCCCTACTCCATCGACGCCGCGGACCTGACGGATCTGTTGGGGCAGCCGGCCTTCCGGGCCGAAGACGCGGCGGAGCTTACCCGCCCGGGAATGGCCACCGGCCTGGCCTGGACCCCCTACGGGGGACAGACCTTGACCATCGAGTCGGCGGCGGTCCCGGGAAAGGGCTCGTTTAAGCTCTCGGGGCAGATGGGTGATGTGATGCAGGAGAGTGCCGGCATTGCCTACACCTACGTCCGGGAGATCGCCGAGAACTTCGGCGTCGACAAAGACTACTTCGAATCGCAGCTGGTCCACCTGCACATCCCGGCGGGAGCGACGCCGAAGGATGGCCCTTCGGCGGGTATCACCATGGCTTCGAGCCTGCTATCATTGGCGACGGGCAGGAAGATCAAGAAGCGCCTCGCCATGACCGGAGAGCTCTCCCTGGTGGGAAACGTCCTTCCGATCGGTGGGCTCAAGGAGAAGGTAATTGCGGCCCGACGGAACAAGGTCAAAGAAATCGTCTACCCGAAGGCCAACGAACAGGACCTTCTGGAGGTCCCGGAGCACATCCGTAAGGGAATTACCTTCCACCCGGTGGAACGTATGGACGAGGTCATCTCGCATCTGTTCTAAGGTCCTTGCCAAGCTCCCTCGGCTGGGCTTGATGATCGTACTCCCGGCGCTTCTGGCGTTCTTTGCAGCCTGCACCCCGGAGTCCGAGTCGGAACCCGAGGTGATGGACGCTCTGGAGCCGCTCTTGGCGGATTTGCCCCTGGAGGTTAGGAGCGCGGTTCGGGCAGACCCGGAAGGCTTTCTTCTCTCCGCCGTCGGCGTACTCGAATCCCGGCGTCTGGATTGGGTCCTCGTCGACAAGAGCAATGGCCTTTCCCCGGATTTCGTGCCCGAAGAGCTGGTGGCTCTAAAGAGCTTCGCAGGGCCCCTGGTGGTCAACCGGGAGGGTATGCTGTTGGAGCGTCGGGCCGCGGAGGCCCTCGCCGAGATGGCGGAAGCGGCGGCAGCCGAGGGAGTAACCTTGGACGTCTCTTCTGCGTATCGGAGCTACGACTACCAGAAGGGGCTCTTCGACCGCCACGTGGCCCAACTCGGTGCAGAGGAAGCCTCCCGGGTTTCGGCGAGGCCGGGGCATTCCCAGCACCAATTGGGAACCGCCGTCGATTTCGGATCGATTACCCCGGCCTTCGGCGACACCGAAGCCGGGAAGTGGCTCGCCCGGGAGGCGTGGCGCTTCGGCTTTTCCCTCTCCTACCCGGAAGGTACCGAAGAGATTACCGGCTACTCCTACGAACCCTGGCATTTTCGCTACATCGGCACCGCCGGGACCTCCCTCGAACGGGCCTATTTCGGCGGAATGCAGCAGTGGATGTTGGCGTTTCTGAAGACCCAGGGTGAGTATCTCCCGGTTGCCCGAGAGTAGCTTGCCGGATATGCTTTCCGAGTCATGCAGAAGTGGAACGAGCTAAACGATAGGGCCGGCCGTTTAGGGTTTCGATTCGGTAGCTACCTGCTCCCGGGCCCCGAGATAGATCCCAACACGTGGGCGGTTATCGCCTGCGACCAACACACCTCGAACCCCGACTACTGGCGGAAGGTAGAGACCACCGTGGGAGAAGCCCCGTCGACCCTCCGGCTGGTTCTTCCGGAGGTCTACCTCGGAACCGGAACCGAACAGAAGCGCCTCGGGGAGATCCGGAACAGCATGGAGGGCTACCTCGAAGCGGGGCTTCTTCGGGAAACGGGAGTCTCGCTTGTCGCAATCGAACGGGCAACCCCCTACGTGGCCGGGCGCCGAGGCGTCCTGGTTCTCTTGGACTTGGAACAGTACGACTACCATCCGGAGAGCCGTCTGCCGGCCCGGGCGACGGAGGAAACCTTGGAGCACAGGCTCCCCCCCCGGATCGCGATCCGGCGGGAGGCGGCCGTTGAGGTCTCCCACGTCCTGGTCCTCCTCGACGACCCGAAGGACACGGTTATCGGACCGGTCTTCGCCGCCCTTGAAGGGCGACGGCCGACCTATCACGCCCGGCTGATGCAAAACGGCGGGGAGCTTTCGGGGTACGTCGTAGAAGACACCGACACCGCCGGCGGCGTGGTCGACGCCCTCGAAGCCATCGCCGCAGCGGGCCCCGAGCGCTACCAATCCCAAGATCCCCTCCTCTTCGCAATCGGCGACGGGAACCACTCCCTGGCTTCGGCGAAGAAGGTGTGGGACGAAAAGAAGGGCTCCCTCGGCCCGGAGCATCCCCTCCGGTACGTCATGGTCGAGCTGGTCAACAGCCACGATCCCAACCTAAACGTTCAACCGATCCACCGGCTGGTTCTAGGAATCTCCCCGGCGGAGCTTCGGGGGTTCATAGAAGAGCTCGAGTCGGTCGGCCTCGCTCCGGAAGCTCCGTCATCGGGGCCCGGGGTCTCCGAGGGATTACGGCTCTGGAGCCCCGAGGAATCCTTTGGTCTCGAGTCGGAAACCCTGAGCCCGACGGAGATTGGCATCCGTCTGCAGCGTCGACTGGAGTCCCTGGAACGGTATAATCCGAATGCATACGTCGACTACATTCATGGAGCCGAGGAAACCATCCGGCTTGCCCGGGAGCGGGGCGGATCCGCGGTCCTCTATCCGGAGATAGACCCGAAGATTGTCTTCGAGACGGTTGCGCACCATCAGGTGCTCCCACGGAAATTTTTTTCTCTCGGAGAGTCGGAGGAGAAACGCTACTACTTCGAGTGCCGCCGGCTGGATTCCCGGTGAGGCGCCTCGACTAGGGAGAGAAGTAAGAAACAGAGGAGGGCGGCGACAAGGGCAATCGATCGAAAGAGGGGGCGTCGGTCGGGCGGGGGGTCGTTTTGCCGGACCACCACGGCGCCGGGGCTCAGGCTAGGTGCCTTTCTCAGGCTCCGAGAGAGGTAGACGACGACCTCCTTTTCTCCGTAGAGGAGCAGACGCCTCGCCTCCACCTCGATAAGGTGTGGATCGTTCCGGAGACGGTCTATTTGGCTCTCGAGGCCGAACTGCGCAGCCTCGGTCGCCTCGACGTTGGCGGCAAGGGCCTCCCGGTAGGACTCCAGGTGGCGGTATGCGTCTTGACTGTAGGGCCCACCGATGAGGGTCAGCAGCAGCTGAACGCATAGCCCGAAAGCGAGAGAGAGCAGCAGGGTCTGTAACCTCACATCACCTAGTACGGACAGATATCGGTTATACTTTACCGCCGAATTTGGAGAATATTGACAAGTGTGTAGGTGCGAGCTACATTGACTGATGGTTCAACAGTCTCATCTCTCGTGCCGATAAAATAGAAGAACAGCACTGGCCCAGGAGAATATATGGCAGACAAGGATCAGAACCAGAATCTCGAAAACAGTACGAGCCTCGACGAGGATCTCGAAGAGTACGGGGTCTGGGTAAAGGCTGGGCCGGAAGATGTAGACGAAAACGAAGGGGAGTCGTTGTTCGGTCTTGCGGACCTCGACGAAGAAACGGAAACCACACTTACCAGCGAGGAAGAAGACCTCTTGGCCGACCTCGAAGAGTCGCAACCCGAGGCGGAAGACTCCGAGACGATAGAATCCTTGGATCTCGAGACCGACGACCTTTCCCTCGACGATCTCGACCTGCCTGAGCCTTCCTTCCAAGACGATCTCGCCGACCTTACTCTCGACCAGGAAGACTCAACGGAAACAGGAGAAGAACCGACCGTCGAAGCGGCATCCGACGAATCCCTCGATAGCCTGATCGTGGACGAAGGCCTCGACCTGGAAGGCATTCCAGGGAGCGACGAAGGCGACTTCGAAGACCTGGTGATAGAAGAGGAAGAAGAGCCCGTTGGGACCGAGGATCTTCCGGAACTTGAATACGAAGACGAACTACTATCCTTCGAAGCGGAGACATCTCTCGACGAGATCGAGCTCGAGGAGCCGGTGTTCGGAGAAGATGAGGAAAGCATCGAGCTCGACGGCGAGCCCCTCCCGAGCCCCGAGAGTCTCGAAGAGGACTTCGACGATATTTCGGCGGTCGAAGCGTCGATGACGGCCCCGGTATCCGAGCCGGTTGCGGCCGAAGGACAGAGCCGATCCGAGGCGGACGGGCGCGTCCTGGCGACCATCGAAGAGGAGCTGGCCTCCATCAAATCGGAGCTCCATCAACTGCGGGCGGAGTTGGCTTCCTTTCGGGGGGGGCAACCTCAAGCGCCGGAATCCCGAGGGGTCGAGGCTGCGCCTTCGGAGGAGGGGGAAGAGGTTACCGGGTTCTTCGACGAAGACGAAGACGAGACCATCGCGCTAACCGGCGACGAGCTGGACAACATCCTCAATACGGCGGAGTTCACCGAAGAAGCGGGAAAGCCGTCGGACTACGAAGACTTTGACATCGCCGCAGATTTCGAAGACTCGGATATTCTCGGAGAAAGCGAAGACCTTATTCCGGACACGATGGTATTGCCCGAACCGGACGTCGACGAGCATACCGAGGTAGCCGCGGTGGACTTGGACCTCGGCGGTTTCGAACACGAGCCGGAAGAGGAGAGCCCGATCGAGGAGATTACCCTCGAAGATATCGAAGAAGAGGCCGGCGGAACCGACGACCTGACGATCGGTTCCGAAGACGTTCCTACCTTGGAGCTTCCGGAGGAAGAGTCCTTCGGAGGGGATGACGAAGACGTCGCCGCGCTCGCGGAAATGGACATCGAATCGGAGCTCGCCGGAATCGACGAGCTAAAGGACGAGCCGGAAACCGAGGAGATTTCCTTCGAAGTCGAAGATACCGAAGAGTTCGTCGACGAGGGCGCAATCGAACTCGACCTCTCGGGGATCGATGAGGGAGAGGTGTCGGGGCCCGAGGAGCTTCCCGAGGAAATCGCCACGGAGTCGTCTCTGCCGGCGGATCTGAAGGGAGAGATCCGCTCGGTACTCGCCTACATGGATCAACTTCTGGAAGCACTACCGGAAGACAAGATAGAAGAGTTTGCCCGGTCGGAACATTTCGAAGTGTACAAGCGCCTCTTTGAAGAGCTTGGACTGGAGCAGCGGTAATGGGTCTGTTTAGCAAAGCGATCGCCCTCGAGACCGAAGAAGCCCAGACGGCGGTGAGTCACCCGGGGCTTCTGGATCGGGCCAAGTCATCGCGACCCACGGACACCGCCAGGGACTCCGAGGCGGCCCCGACCCCGACCCTGGTAAAAAAAAAAGTCCGGGAGCTGAGGCGACACACGAGTCGTCGGAGCCACCGGAGCCGGTAGAGCCGGAACAGGCAATCCGGGAGCTCCTCCGGGGGGTGGATGCCATTACGCCGAGTATGACCGCCCCGGTGCGCCTCTTCGCGCGCTTCCGACAATCCCTCGCAATCAAAAAAGGTGCCCTTCTCCTCCCGGACCCCGACGGGGCCTTCTTTTCTCCCTGGAGCAGCATCGGGTTTGACCGGACGACGGAGCACCGCATGCGAATCCCCGAGAGCCGGGTCCCGGCGCAGGAGGAGGTCCCGGATCCCGAGGAGTTCCGCCCGTACTTCTCGGTACGGGAGTTCTCGATGCTCGACGAGATGTACCTCTACCCCTTCCTCCGGGACGACGCCGTGGTCGCCCTCCTACTCGTATCCGAGAGCCCGCGGATCGCCGGCGTGCCGGGGCGGTGCCGGTTTGCGAATTGGATTCATAACTCC
>CAYPUT010000076.1:0-13827 GCA_964413945.1 uncultured Spirochaetaceae bacterium | reverse complement strand
CCGGTTTCGACCGGGACCTGCCGCTGAGTAGTCTAAACATCAACCTTCAGCTTCTTGGAGACATCGTTCTGGGCTCCGGGGAGATCGAGTCGAACGTCGAGGAGCAGAGCACCTTCGATTTTCAATACGACGAAGAGGGCGACTACACCTCCCACATCGTCTCCCTCGCCCTTACTGACTCCTACGCGAATGGGCGGATCCGGCCGGAGGCGGCGCTCTCCTACGGAATCGAGGACCGGGACTACTACCTAAACCCGAGCATCGATTTCCTGCTTATCGACGATGCGCTTCTCCGGCTCGAAGCCGCGATCTTTCTCGGTGAGGAGGGCTACTTCGGGCAGTTCGAGGACAACGATTACCTCGAGCTCCGTTTCGAATACGCCTTCTGAGACGGCGGAAAAAGGACGTACTCTCGAAGGGCTGCGTTCACCAGTGACTGGTAGCCGGTCTTCTTCTCACTTTGCTACTCACGGAGACTGCGGTTGCATACGTTTCTGAATTCTCCCCGGATCCTAGCGGCAATCGAGCACCGCGTGTATACGCAGTAGATTGTCCTTTTGCGAATCCGTTCCTTAGCAACGGCCCAGTCGTCGTATACTGAGGAACCGTCTTTCCGTGTCTTTTCTCGGGCTTTCAATACATCGAGACGCCAATCGGGGGACGGGATGTCGTCGGGTTGTCTACGCAAATCGGCCCAGATTTCCTCCAATGCCCGGAGCTTTTCTTTGACTGTCATCGTATCCAATGGTATCTGAACCTTTTCTCCGTATCGGCATGTCCCGGGTAATGATGTCCTGACCGGTATTCCGTTAGATGTGGTGCTCGTCGTCCGCTCCCGGACCGGATTTCTCCGGAGACCGCGGTTTACGCCCGGCGCCGGGGCTCCCGGTGGCTATTCTAGGTAATCGTAGAGGGCGGCGAACCCTTGGCCCATCGGCTTCGTGTCGTCGATGATGGGGTTGAAGGGACCTCCGGCGACGTAGCTGCTTAAGGGACCGGTCCCCCCTCCGGCACCCGTCCCGCCGCCACTACCGCCGGTGACGCTCGTCGATTCGCGTTCCTGCTCCCGGGCGATCGCCCGTCGGTCGACCTCCATCAGCTGCGCCGGGGACAATAGATCGAGCTCCAAGTACTCCAGGGTCGACTCCGCCCATGCCGGCTCGATCCGAGCCATCCCCTTGATGTCTTCCATCACCGAGAGAATCTCGCGTTTCTGTTCCGCGGTGAGCGCCAGCCCGGGGTTCTCAGTGGTCATGCCGTGGACGTAGCCGAAAAAGCGGCCGAGATCGTTGACGACCGCCGTCTCTATCCGGGCCTGCTCCATCTCCGGCGTCGGAGTCGTCTGGGCCCCGGCGCACAGGACGCCGACCAGGAGAAAGAGCGAAAGCCACAGGGCGCCAAGCGCCCTCCGGGGCGCTCCCGTTGATTGTTTGTTCATCTTGATATCCTCCGTTATTCGTATCGTAGAGCCTCGATCGGATCGAGGCGGGATGCGCGATAGGCTGGATAGGCCCCGAAAAAGAGTCCGATAATAAACGCGAAGCCGAAAGAGAGAACGACGGAGCTCGGGGAAACCTCCGCAGCCATGTTGCCGAAACGCACCGAAGCCCAGGCGGCGCCGATGCCGAGGGCTATACCCACCAGGCCGCCCAAGAGCGAGATGACCACCGCCTCCGTAATGAATTGCCGGAGGATGTCGCCTGCGGTTGCTCCGAGGGCCATGCGTACGCCGATTTCCCGGGTTCTCTCGGTTACCGAAACCAACATGATGTTCATGATTCCGATGCCCCCGACCAAAAGGCTAATGGCGGCAATGCTTCCGAGGAGCAGGGTAAAGGTCTCGGTTACCCCCTGCACGGTGCTCAGAAGGTCGAGTTGGTTGGCGATGTAGAAGTCGGCAACGTCCATGTTGGGGAGCCGGTGATTCCGGAGAATCGCGTCCTCGATGGTCCGCTGGAGGTCCCGCATCACCTCCGTCGAGGCCGCCTGAACGTTTATGACGGCGTAGCTCCGTTCTCCGGAGACGTATCGCTGGAAAGTCGAGATCGGGATGAACACCGAGGAGTCGGAGGTGCTGTTCCCCTTCTCCTCCATGATGCCGATTACCTCGTGGTTGACGCCGTTTATGCGGATTCGCTCCCCGATCGGGTTGGCGCCGTCTGGGAAAAGATCCCGGTACGCCTGGATACCGATAACCGCGTATGCCTTTCGCGTCTCCACGTCGATCTCGCTGAAGAACTCACCGTAGACCGGTCTGAAGTTACGTATGGCCGGGTAGTCGACCCCGGTACCGACCACCGTCGCTGCCGTGTTGATGTTTCCGTACTTTAGCTGGGCGGACGCCGTCGACTCCGGGGTGGCCGCGGTGACGAAGCCTGGCCCCAGCGAACGAATTAACTCGAGATCGTCCTCGGTGAGCGTCGGCCTGATATTTGTGGTGTTCCGCCGTACCAGGCTCGCCCCCCGGGGCTCCCCGGAGTAGATCAAAAGCAGATTCGAGCCGAGAGATTCCAAGCTCTGCTCCACCGACCGTTGGGCGCCGTTTCCCAAGGCGACTAAGGCAATGACCGCCGCGACGCCGATCATAACTCCCAAAGCGGTCAAGAGCGACCGGATCTTGTTCGAGGCGATGCTCCTCAAGCTCATCAGGAGGCTTTCGCGGAAGGTAAACCATTTCATGATACGAACCTCTCCGTGGGAACATCCTGCAAAACCTTACCGTCGAGAATCTTGACCACACGCTTGGCCTGTCGGGCGAGCTCGGTGTCGTGGGTCACCATAATCAGGGTGACCCCTTCCTCGTTGAGCTCACGGAAGAGACTGATAATTTCGACCCCCGTCTTCGAGTCCAAGGCGCCGGTAGGTTCGTCGGCGAGAATAATCGCCGGCTCCGTCGCCAAGGCTCGGGCGATCGCTACCCGCTGGCGCTGGCCGCCGGAGAGCTTGCTCGGTACATGGTCCCACCGGTCGGCGAGTTGTACCCGTTCCAACATCTGTCGCGCCCGTCGCTTTCGTTCCCGGGCGGGAATGCCGGAGTAGATAAGCGGCAACTCGACGTTTTCCTCGGCGGTCTCCCGACCGAGGAGGTTGAACATCTGGAACACGAAGCCGATCGACCGATTGCGGACTCGGGCGAGCTGAGTCCCGTTCATCTTCGAAACGTCGGTCCCGGCAAGATGGTACGTTCCGGAAGTCGGTGAATCGAGGCAGCCGATAATGTTCATCAAGGTGGACTTCCCGGAACCGCTCGGCCCGATTATAGCCAGGAACTCTCCTTCGTCGACGGACAGCGAGACCCCATCGACAGCCTTTACCGTCGTCGGCCCCATTTCGTAGTAGCGTGTTGCATTTTCGATTTCGATTATCCGGGACACGTTAGCGACTCCCCCTGGCTCCGGGCGTCGGAATCGGAATAATCGAGGTCCCCGAACTGGTTGTGCCCCCGGTCGATCCCACGGTGAAACCCGGAATTTCCGGAACCACGACGAGCTCTCCCTCTTCCAAGCCGTCGAGAATAACGATGTTCCGACCGTCGTCGGTGCCGGCGGTTACCCGCTTGGTGACGATCTGTTGGTTTTCGTAGACATCGAGGTAGGCCCGGCCCCGGACCGACGTAACGGCACTGCTCGGTACGACTAAGCCGCTATCCTCGCTTATCAATACGGTGATGTCGGCGCTCATCCCGGGGCGAAGAGCCGCAGCATCCCTCCTGACCACCGTTGTGATCGTAAAGACCGATATGTTGTTCACTATTTCCGCCGAGGGACTGACTCGCTCGACGGTCGACCGGACCGACTCGTCCCCGAGAGAGTCGGCGCTTATTACCACCGGCATTCCCTCCTCGACCCGCCCGATATCGAACTCGTCGACCTCCGCCCGGAGCCGAAGGCGGCTTAGGTCGGCAAAGGTCAACAAGACGGTGCCGGAGGAAACGACATCTCCTGGCCCCACCTTCGCCTCCAAGACGACGCCGCCGAAGGGTGCCCGAAGCTCCGTCGCCGCAAGGTCTGCGGTGGCGGTTTCCACCGCCAGGTTGCTCTGGTTAACCCGGATTCCCGCGGCGCTCAGATCGAGCTGTGCCGCGGCAAGCGCCTGCTCCGCGGCGTCGCGTTCGTTTCGGGTAATCGATCCCGAGGCAAAGAGGCTCTCCTTGTCCTCCAGATCCGCAGTCGTCCGATCGACCGCCAGGCGGGCCCGTTGAAGGTCCACCCGGGCCTGCTCCAGGTTGAGTTGCGCCTGCCGGAGGGCCGTTCGGTGCTCGGTGTCGTCGAATCGCACGAGTACGTCTCCCCCGGCGGCGCTCTCGCCTTCCGAGGCGGCCTCGACAACACTTCCGGTAACCCGGTTTCGAAGGTCCAGTTGCCGAAAGGGTTCGACAACCGCCGGCGCCTCCACCGTCACCGAGATAGCACCGGCCTTGGCTTCCACGCCGGCAAGTTGTTCCCCGTCCCCCGTGGCGGCGGCTTCGGGGTTCTCCGACACGCCGAGCCAAAGTGCCCCCGCGGCTCTTAGCCCGAAGGTCCCTGCACCAAGGACGACGACCGCCACGAGAATGAGGGCGATCCGTTTTTTTGGTTTCACTGTATGCTCCCTAGTAATTCATTGAGGTATGTAGCCGCTTCCGCGGTAAGCAGTTTCGCCGTCGCTTGCGCTGCCAGGGCAGCCTCGAGGCGGTAGAGAGCGCGTTGATACTGGGCCTCCGCGAGGAGAAGATCCCCTTCGGTTGCCCGGCCTTCGGCGCGACGGTCGCGGACGGTTTCGAGAACTCCCTGGGAGAACTCCACCGATCGCTCGGCGTCGGCCACGGCTTCCCCCGCAAGGGTGTATTGCTGGTATCGGGAACGGATCTCCAGAGCGAGGTCCCGTTCCACCTCGGAGACCGCGAGGGCACTTTTCTCAACGGATGTTTGGAGGATGTCGCCCTCCAGCCGCCCGCCGGTGGGCGACTGAATCGGTAGCACCACCGAAAACGAGAGCTCCCAGGTCTCCCGGTCGGTGGAGCCGCTCCGGGTATCGGGAATCTCCCCCTGAGTGATAATCGGAAAGCCGTAGCTCAACCCGAGGTTGTGGTTCTCGGTATTAAAGGAAGCCGAGGCGCTCTGGTCCCAGCCGGAAAATCCGGTTCGGATCGTAGGGGGACGAACGCCTCCCGGTAGGGCGTCGAGCTCCCGGTCGTAGTCCGCCATTCGGTCCTGTTCCGCGGCTATCCGGGGGTCGTTCTCTAGGGCCCATGCGGTGAGCGCCGGGGGACGGGGAAGATCGCCGACGGAACGGTCCACCGGATCCAAATTCTCTTCCCTGTTCGTCTCGAGACCCGCGGCGTAGACGAGGCGAAGCCAGGTTATCCGCCGGGCGAGGGTTCCCTCCCGGAAGGCGACTTCGGCATCGATCAGCTCGTCCTCGGCGCTGCCGAGCTCGTTGAGCGATGCGTTTCCCCGGGCAAAGCGTTCTTCGACGCTTCGGGCGGTCTCTCGTGCAGCCCCGAGCTCGGCTTCCAAGACTCGGAGCTCCTCCTGGGCGAGCCACGCTTCTCGGTACAGCGTTAGGAGGGCCGCGTAGGTTTCGCCACGGACTCGGTTTTCGGATTCTTCGGCACGCAGAAGAGAATCCGCAGCCGCGGCGGCGGTTACCCGGCGGTCCGCCGACAGACCGAGGGGGATGTCTGCGGTAACGGTGCCGGTTAGCTTCTTCTCACCCCCGAAAGACTCCCCTTGCGCCGTCGTAACCGAAGCCGAGGGAACCAGACCAAAAGACGGGTCGCCGGGATACGTCGCAACGGCGAGTCGCTCTTCGGCCTCGAGGCTATCGAGGCGGGCGGCATAGACGTCGGGGGTATCATCCAGACGGGCCGCTATGTCGTCGAAGGAGAGGGCCGACGTTTCGGCCGAACCCACGAAGAGAATGATCGCCGCCAAAACCGGTAGAAACGGCGTCGCGGTAGCGTAGGGCTTTGCTCGGTGTATTCGGAATTGTAACGTATCCATTTGACTTGAGTTAGCGAGAAACGTGCCAAGTAGCGGTTACGAAACGCCCGATATCGGAGGATATAGGGTAGATGAAGGGACGTGGAAGAAGAAGAATGGGAAAAGTTTTCCAGGCCCCTAAAGAGGGGAAAAATTTTCTCGAGACGCAGGCGTCCGGGAGTAGAGTGGAAAACCGAGACGCTTTATCGGAGAACACCGGCCGCGCTTGAGAACCACGAGCTTGTTTAGGACGCGCCGGCTATATCCGGCAAGTCGCGCCAGGAGTAGAAATGCACACCTCGACGTTCGCCGGATTCGTCCCCGCCGTAGATGAGCGTCGGTTGCGTGGCGCGGTTGCCGGCAAGCTCGAGCCACCTTCGAATCCCCGTGAAGTAGTCGCGATTAATCGTCGCTCCGGCTTTGATCTCGATCGGCCGGAGCCTCTCCGCGTGCTCGGCGAGTAGATCTATCTCGAGGCCGGCGCTGTTTCGCCACCAGAAGAGCCGCGGCAGCGCCCCCCGGTTATGTTCCTGCTTCATCATCTCGGATACGACGAAGGTCTCGAACAGATGTCCGCGCCACGAGTGAACCGCGAGTTCGTGCGGAGACTGGATTCCCAGCAACCGGGCCGCAAGGCCGACGTCGTAGAAGTACAACTTGGGCGACTTGACCAGTCGCTTGTTGAAGTTCTCCAGGTGCGGTTGCAGGAAGAATACAAGGTAGCTCGCTTCGAGCACCGAGAGCCAGGCCGACGCCGTGTTGACCGACACGCCGGCGTCGTCCGCAAGTTGCGTGCGGTTGAGCATCTGCCCGGTGCGGCCCGCGCATAGTCGGACGAAGCGCCTGAATGTGCCCAGATCACGCACGTTGATGAGCTGACGCACATCACGTTCCACGTAGAGCTGGATGTAGGAGTCGAGCCAACTGCCGGGATCCAGACCGCGGTCGTGAATCGGCGGGTAGAGGCCCGTGTGAAGGACCTCATCGAGGCGTGCCGCAACTCCGTCGGGATATCGTTCGGCGAGTGAGAAAGGAAGGAGATGCACCACCATCGAGCGGCCCGCGAGCGACTGGGAGATGCGAGACATAAGACCGAACTGCTGGGACCCGGTGAGCACGAAGCAAACCCGCGGGCCCGCTTCATCCACAATTTGCTGCAGGTATTGAACGATCTCGGGTGCGCGCTGAACCTCATCGAATACCGCGCCGGCCGGATAACGCGCGAGAAAGCTGCGCGGGTCGTCGGTTGAGTACGCGAGCACGTCGGGGTTCTCAAAGGACTCGTAGGGCAGATCCGAAAAAACGGCGCGGGCTAGTGTCGTTTTGCCGGACTGGCGTGGCCCGGTGATTGTAATGACCGGGTACCTGCCGCGCTGTTTCTCTACGACGTCCGCGAGGTGGCGATGAACCATTGGATGATTATAGCCGCCCGTGTGCAAATCGTCAATTGAATTGCACGATTGCACGAATGAGGAAGTTCACGAAACCATCGCGGGTAACTGCGGCGCTCCGAACCGAACGGTTGCTAGAGGTCCTCCGGGCGCACCCGGACGGTGAGGTGGGGAAAGACCACACCAGTGAAACCCTCGCGGAGGTCCGCGACCGCGGGGAGCGGAAAACGGCCATCCTGCAACGTGTAGGCGAAGAGCTCGAAGGTATCGGGATTGATGATCCAGTACTCCCGGACGCCGTATTTTTCGTAGAGCAGCCGCTTTTCCGACTGGTCCTTCATCGCGGTAGTCGGAGAGAGCACCTCAATCACCAGGTCCGGGGCGCCGACGACGCCGTTGTCCGCAAGCTTCTGCTCGTCACAGACGACAAAGGCGTCGGGCTGCACCACGTGCTCCGCATTGTCCACCGTCTCTCCCGCTTTTAGGAGAAACACATCAACGGGAGCGATATGCGGGCGACACGGCCTGCCGGCGAAGTAGGCGTCTATCTGAACGTACACTTTCGCGAGAAGTGTCTGATGAACGCGTTGCGGAGCGGGGCTCATGGCGTACGCCTCGCCGTAGATCAGTTCCCACCGCTCTTCCGCGGGCCACGTTTTATAGTCCCGGTAGGTGAACCGTCCGGGTCGTTTCAGAGCGCCGGTGCCGTCGGCGGCCCTGTCTGCCATCGTTTCCTCCAGTGCTTCCCGTGGTTTGACGCTGCTCTAAGTATAGCAGCTTTTCGAGTGTGGCACCTCACTCAGGAGGCTGGTATCCAGGGCCGGCGCTTGTGACCCAGGCCGCCACCCCGGTGGAGAATATCATGGCGATATTTGATACGGCGTTGGAATTCTATCCGTTCGGGTGAGGCGTGGGTAGCGGCGCCCCACGCAGAAACTCGATCGCGTTCACGTGGTGGACGCCGGACAAATCCCCAGGTTCGACCTCATCCATGGAAATAACCACCTTCGGATGCGCACTCCGGATGTCGAGGAGCGATGCCACCTCTCGATCGCGTACCTCTTCCGAGTTGACGCGGTAGCACACCTGGATGTAGACGATACCGCGCGACTGCTCGGCGACAAAGTCGACCTCTCGCTCCCCGACGGTTCCGACCGAGACACGGTATCCTCTTCGCAGCAGCTCGTGATACACGAGGTTCTCGAGATCGGAGCCGATCCATCGGTCGTTAGTCCCGAGTTGGCCGGCACGGAGTCCTAGGTCGCCCAGGTAGTATTTTGAGCCGATCTGAAGGTGTCTCTTGCCGATGACGTCGTACCGGTCGACTCGTTCGATAACGAAGGCGTCGCAGAGATAGCTAAGGTAGTTGACGACAGTATCCGTAGAGCCGCTACCTCGGTGGCTCCGCATGTAGTCGGATATCCTCTTGGCGGTGATGAGGTTTCCCACGTTGTCCATGGCGAAGCGAGAGACCGCTTCGAGCGCTCCGACGTCGCGGATCGCGTACCGCTCGACGACGTCCCGGAGCGCTATCGTGTTGTAGATATCGCGCTGCATCTGCTGGACGAGGTCGGGCGACAGGTCCGTGTGCAGCAGACCCGGGAGCCCACCGATGCGGCGGTAGCGCTCGAAAGACTCGACCGTGGACGTGGCCGTGCGGCTTGTCACTCCGGCGAGCTCCTCGAACTCCGCGAGCGACAGCGGCAGCACGCGGAGTGTCGTGTATCGTCCCGCCAGCTTCGTAGCGAACGCTCCGGAGAAGAGGGTCGCGTTCGAGCCGGCGATTGCGACGTGGGTGTCGTCTCGGCCCTGCAACGATGCGACAACCCTCTGCCACTCTTCGATCTCCTGCACCTCGTCGACCACGATGTACGTCGTCCGGCTCGCGCGCCTCCTGGATTTTACGTACGCGTTCAGATCGGTCGCCGTCCTGATGTCGCCGAACTCGAGGTTCTCCATGTCCACGTAGATAACATCCGCGTCGCCGCGCAGTCGCTCGACGAGCTGTCGCAGGAGGACGCTCTTGCCGACGCGCCGGAGACCGACTACGGCCACCACTGAGGGTCCGGAGGCGAACCGGAGGAGACGATCAAGATAGCGCTCGCGTTCGATGAGCCTCATATTTCGATTATAGTCGAAACTTTTACGGATTGGATAGTTTTATCGATTGTAATCGAATCAGATTCGTATCAGGCCGTCCTACTGATGACGCAGCGGACACCGCCGCCGTCGGCCTAGACTTCCTCCAATGCCCGGAGCTTTTCTTTGACTGTCATCGTATCCAATGGTATCTGAACCTTTTCTCCATATCGGCATGTCCCGAGAACCGACAGTGCCAACGGTGATCCAACGTTCCTCGAAATAGCTGAACCGGCGATCGAGTCTTGATAAGTGAAGTGGGTCAGCGAAGACTCTCCCTGCCGTCTCGAACGAGATCCCATGTCTTGATTCATTTTGGTCGCTCTTTGAAGGGTCCCACTCGAATCGCACAATCGCTCCTCGACTAGTTATATGTACATTGTAACTACAAAACGGAAAGCGTGCTAAGATCTCACAACGCTCCCGGTAGGCCCTGAAGCCCGTACTCCTTGATCTTGTTCAGTAGCGTTCGTCGGGTAATCCCGAGCTCGTCGCTTGTCGGCTGTCGACGCCCTTCGTGGCGCCGGAGGGCGGCGATGATGGCGCGCTTTTCGAGGTCCCGGAGACTCCCGATCGGTTCGGGGCGAGAAGCGGCGCCGGATAGGAAGGAGAAGTCGACGGCCCGGAGGCTCTCGCCGTCGGCGAGGATGGCGGCCCGCTCGACGACGTTTTCCAGCTCTCGAACGTTTCCCGGAAAGGGGTAGCCCTGAAGCGTCCGGATGGCCTCGGGGTCGATCCCGGAGACGCTCACGCCGCCGCGTCCCCGGAGCTTTCCGAGAAAGTGGCCCACGAGGACGGGGATATCCTCCGGGCGCTCCCTCAAGGGAGGCAGATGGAGGTGGATGACGTTCAGCCGGTAGAAGAGGTCCTCCCGGAAGCTTCCTTCGGCGATCCGTTTATCGAGATCGGCGTTGGTCGCCGCGATAAGACGGATGTCGATGGGAATAGAGGTAGTCGCGCCGAGACGCTGGATTCGCCGATCCTGAAGGACCCGGAGAAGCTTGACTTGTAGCGGAAGTGGCATCTCGCCGATTTCGTCGAGAAAGAGGGTGCCCCCGGTGGCCACTTCGAACATGCCGCGCTTCCGGGCCTCGGCGCCGGTAAAGGCGCCCCGCTCGTGGCCGAAGAGCTCGCTCTCGAGCAGGTTCTCCGGGATGCCCCCGACGTTTATGGCGACGAAGGGCCCGTCCCGGCGGTCCGAAAGGGCGTGGATCTTCCGGGCGACGACCTCCTTCCCGGTGCCGCTTTCCCCGGTTATCAAGACCGAGGAGTCCGTCGGGGCTACCCTCTCTGCAATCCGGTACACCTCGAGAAGCTTGGGGCTGGCGGTCTCGGCGGCGCTCTCTCCGGCGCTTCTGACCTCGGCCTGTCGCCGGAGACTCTCGGATTCGACGGCCCGGAGGATCCGCATCTGCAGGTCCTCCGGGTCGAAGGGTTTGACGACGTAGTCGGCGGCGCCGGCCTTCATCGCCGCGACGGCGTCCTCGACTTCTCCGTAGGCCGAAATCATAATGACCGGGAGGCCCCGGCCCTCCTCCTCGAGCCACTGTAGAAGCTCGAGGCCCGTCATTCCCGGCATCTTTAGGTCGAAGATCGCACCGTCGAAGGCCTCCTCCTGGAGGAGCTTCTGGGCCGAGAGGCCGTTCTTCGCCTCCGCCGTTTCGATTCCCGAGAGGGCAAAATAGCGGGAAATGCTCCGGCGGATGTTTGTTTCGTCGTCAGCTATCAGTAGTCGCACAGTCCTCCCCTTTCGGCAGCTCGATACGCACCGTCGTGCCGCCGCCGGGAGCGTCTTCGATCGAGACGCGGCCACCGGCGTCCTCGACGAATCGGCGGACGATCGCGAGTCCGATTCCCGAGCCGTTGTCCTTGGTCGTAAAGAAGGGATCGAACACCCGCTCCCGGACCTTCGGCGGGATTCCCGGTCCCGAATCGGTTACCGAAACGATAACCCACCCGTGCCGGGAATCGACGGCTATTTCGATGGGTGGGGCACTCTCCGGGGCTTCGTCGGCGGTAGGCTCCTGCGCTCCGGCCGCCTCCGCCGCATTGTCGAGAACGTTTCCGAGAATCGACCGGAGCCGCCCCGGGTCCAGGCACACCGGATGCTCTCCGGGTTCTATCCGAAGGGTTGCGGGGTAGCCCAACCGGGTAACGACGTGTCTGACCGCCTCTGCCAGATCGACACGCTCCCGGCGATCCGGGGAGGAGGTCAGAAACTGCCGGACGTCCTCGGCGAGGGAGCCGATCCGGCCGATCTCGTCGTTGATGGCTGTGATGATTTCGTCGTGACCCGGGCCGAGCTCCTTGCGGAGAATCGCCGTCTGCAGCCGGATCGCCGCGAGGGGATTTCGAATCTCGTGGGTCAAGGTGCGGGCGGCGGCGCCGAGCTGGGCCAGGCGGGCGTTCCGTCCGGCTTCCAACTCCGAGCGCCGCAACCGAAGGTAGGCCCGGACCACCAGGGCCGCGAGGATCAAGGTGATCAGAAAGACCGCGATAAGACCGTAGCTCCGGGCCCGAAGCTCCGGAAGTAGGGCGGAGGTATCGAGGTCGATAAGGGCGATCTCCTGGGCCTCCGGGGTGGGCATCATGCGACGGGAGCCGCCCCCCGGGGCCATGCCTCCGCCGGAACCCCGGGGGCCGCCAACGGGGTTTCGAAGCGGTCGGAGGAGGCGAATCCGATCGCTCTCCATCCTGGTTATGCGAGGGCCATCGATCGGGCCGGTTGTCCGGAGTCGAACCGGCGCCTCTCCGACGACAAGCTCCGGGCGTCCCTCCGGGCCGTAGATGGCAAAGGAGACGACCGATTCGGGTAGCGCTTCTAAGGGCGTTTCGTCGGTAAGGTTTCCCCGAATGTAGGATTCGATCAGCATGCCCGCCGTACGTTCGGCCTCGTAGGAAAGGATAAGGGAGTCGTACTGGGCCGTTCGTCGAAATAAAAGCCCAAAGACGACGGCCATCGAGGCGGCGACAAGGAGTACGACCAGGATAAAGACCAAGCGACTATCTCCTGTCTCGCGTACACCTTGCACTCCTCGCCCTCCGTTACCTCGTTTGCCACGACCTCTAGATCGTCCTTCAGATCGGCTATATCAGTTTCCTCTATCAGGATACCGACATCAACGGCATCTTGGGCAAACCGAGGCGCGGGGTTAGCCGCGCCTCGAAGGAAAGATTAGAACCGGCGGCCCTGGGGTCCGAACCGGTCGTCCCGGGGATCCTGGGGAGCACCGCGTCCCGCCATCGGCCGGCGCGGATGCCGGGGCATGCTGACCCGACCTCTCGACACTTCGTACTCGGTACCGTCGATGGTGGCCCGCTCGACCATCAAGTGGCCGTCGGCGTCCCGGACGCACTCGCCGGTGCAATCGATCAACAGGCCTTCGACGGCGATGGTCTCACCGCTTTCCAAGTCGACATCCTGCCGTCGGTAGCCCGGGGCGCTCAGGCTGTAGACGCCGTCGGACGTTCGGAGGTATGCACCCGTCTCGTCCTCGGTGTAGGTCCCGGTCATGCTGACCTCGGCGGTCTCGCCCATTCGATACGGCCCACGGTTCCAGTCGTCGGTTTCCGGAGCCCCACTCGCGAAGACCGCCGCCGCGGCGACAACCATCGTAAATCCTAATGCTATGCGCTTCATCTTTTTCCTCCTGCTGAAGCTGTTTGACACCGGTAAGCAGCAAACGTGCCAAGCATGGGTCCCGGGCGGCGCTGCGACGTCGAAATGTCGGGGAAAATCGGTGTTTAGGATGCTTTTTCGGGCTGTTGGGGGCATGGGAGCCCCACAGCGTCCCCATATGCTGGGGATGACGGGAAAATTTTTCCTGGGTCCCGTAGAGGGGAAAAGTTTTCCGCTAGCTCTCGTACCGCCGGCGGGAGAATGAGACACCGTCACAACACCCTTGTCCAGGGCGCACGAGAGTGAGACTATATACCCATGGCCGATCACTCCGTGCCGTCAAAACGGGATGCCGAGCTCAAAGAGATGGGGCGCGCCTTTGCCCGCCGGGCTCGGACAGCCGCCGCGGAGCGGGACCGACTGATCGCCGCGCGGCAAGAAGCCGCACTCGTTCAAATCGAGGACCTCGTCCGGCGGTTCAGGAGGGAGGACCCGCATATCCGCACGATTATTCTCTTTGGCTCTCTCGCCGCGGGAACGCCGCGTAACCCTCACTTTGATATCGATCTCGCCGTGGACTCGGACCGTTACTGGGAACTTTTGGGAATCGCACTAGACCAACCGATCCCCGTGGACCTTGCCGATCTCCCCCAGACATCATCGCACATTCGCGACCGTATTCTGGCTGAAGGCACGGTCTTGTATGAGCGCTGAC
>CAYPUT010000075.1:0-13924 GCA_964413945.1 uncultured Spirochaetaceae bacterium | reverse complement strand
CATGCAATGTGCCAAATGCAGGAGGCCATAAACAGGCAGACCCATCCGTGACGGTCACGGTCAATAAGGTAATCTGAAACCCAAATCCTCGCCTAAGGGCCACGTTGCGTTCTCAGAGGACGCGACGGGTGCGATCGGCTGGGGTTGATTTCGCGCGGCCGGAGAGTTGGCCGTCTCGAGGTAACGGATTCGCTGATGTCGCCTGAGTCGGTAGATCAAACACTCGCCGGATGACTTCTATCCGCATAATCGTGAGCGAATCCGCGCAAAGCCGTAGTCCCGAGCACGCAGTTATTGCGATTCACGCCGTCCGGCGTTCACTGCGAAGTGCTGACACAGCAGGTGAGCCGACCGAACCCGTTCTTCAATTCATCGTGTACATGCTCGACGGTTTCGGCGAGCCGTCAAGCCGAAAAAAAGGCGCCCCGATCTGGGGCTCCTGTGCTGAGCGAGGCCCGCCGATGCCGGCCGGCCGGACTTAACCGTCCTCGCTGTAGAGGAAGCGGAAGTAGTCCATGTCGGTCGTGAGGGTCTTTCGGAACCGCGGGAGCGTCTCCCGGTAGGATTCGATGGCCCGCCAAAACTCGAAGAACTCCGGGCTCTGCCGGTAGGCCTGGGAGTAGATCTGGGCCGCTTCGGCGTCGGCGTTACCCCGGACCTCCTCGGCGGTGGCGAAGGCCTGGGAGAGAATCCGCTCCCGGTCCCGCTCCATCTCGCCGAGAATCTCTTGACGACGTCCTTCGCCGTAGGAACGGTAGGCCTGGGCGATTCGCTGCCGCTCGGAGACCATCCGGTCGTAGACGCTCTCGGTTAAGTCATCAGAGTACCGGATTTGCCGGACGACAATATCGATCAGCTCGATACCGAAGTCGTCGGTGTCCGGTGCCGCGGAGGCGAGCATCTCTTCCGAAAGAGCGCGACGCCCCTTGTTCACGGCCTGCTGGCTCGTAACCGTGGTAATCAACTCGGCGATCTGCTCGAGGCCCTCGCGGTCGAGCTCTTCGCCCCCTTCGGGGATAATCTCCTCGACCGTACGCTCGATCTCGTTGATGACGTTGCTGTTCCGCACCGCCTCGTGGAGGGGGTTCTGCGTAATAACCAATCGCAGCGCGCTCTCGATTATGTCGTCGAGACGAGAAAAGGCCCCGGGGATGGTCGTTACCCGGGCGTAGAAGAGCTCGGGATCGGTAATCTGCCACCGGGCGGTGGTGTCCACCCAGATAAACTGATTCTCCTGCGTCGGGATCCGCCGGGCGTCTCCGTCCCAGGAGAGAATCTTCTTGGGATACTTCACGACGGTGTCGATGACCGGGGTCTTAAACTTCAGGCCTGCAGTCGTGGTGGAGTCGACAATCTCTCCGAACCGGGTGACGACTGCCTGTTCTCCCTCCTGGACGACGTAGAAGGGGCCGAGCATCACAAAAATGATTCCGATAACGGCAATGACGACAAGGGTCGTTACAAGCTTACGCATTACTGGTTACCTCCTTGGGGGGGAGCCTGCCGCTGAAGGTTCAGAAGCGGGAGGAAGTTCTGGAGGTTTCGGTCGATAAGCTCCGTCTCCTCCTCGGATTCGAAGACGTCTTCGACCATCTCGTAGTAGAGACGGGTTCGCGTCGTCCCGGGGTCCGCTCGGTACTCGGTGAGGACCGAATTGAACCGTGCGACGTCACCCGTTGCGGTATTGACCCGCCGGGCGGCGTATCCCTGGGCGCTCTCGATAAGCTGCTGCGCCTCACCTCGTGCCCGGGGAATCTCGGAGTTGTACTGCTCCCGTCCCTCGTTGATCAGCCGGTTCATGTCCTGGACCGACCGGTTGACGTCCTCGAAGGCGTCCTGGACCCGTCCCGCCGGGGGCACGATGTTCTGGAGTCGCACCTGGGTAACGTTTATCCCGAGGCCGTAGCTCGAGAACGTGCGGTTCATCTGCTCGAGGCCGGAGAACTCGATGTTCGGCCGCTCGTTTCCGATTACGTCGACGATCCCCCGGTCCCCGACCAAGAGGTTGATAACCGACTGGGAGATATCCCGAATCGTCTTCTCCTGATTCTCCACGTTAAAGAGCCATGCCTGGGGATCGGTTATGCGGTACTGGATAATCCATTCGACGTCGATAATGTTCAGATCGCCGGTCAGCATGATCGACTCTTCGGGATAGTCGACGTCGGAAAAGACCGTTTGCTGCCCCGGACGCTCCACTCGGAAGCCGAAGGACATGTTCTGGATTACCTGGGTCGGTACATTGAGATTCCGTTCGATGTTGAAGGGCAGCTTGAACTGCAGGCCCGGGCCCACGGTTCGGTTGTACCTCCCGAGACGGAGGACGACGGACTCCTCGGTCTGGTCAACCACGAAGAAGCTGCTCATAAGAATACCCACCACCACGACAACGATTATCACAACCGTCAGAGTCCGAGGACTTAAACTGAAGGGCGTTCGCGGGGGGGTGACGTCGCGTTCTGACATACTGCCTCCTTAAGATCTGAGACTAGGGTATATCCCCCGGGGGGTTGGGTCAAGTTTTTGATGAGTGGTCCGAAGGTTGGGGCAGACCATCAACACGCTTGTTGATACCCTAGAGCATGATTTCCGTAGAAAAGACCGACCAAGACCGCTTTACCGTCACGGTTTCCGAGGGCGGAGGCGCCTCGAAGCACACCGTCACCCTTACCGACGACTACCACCGGAAGCTTACCGGGGGCAACGTCGACAAGGAGACCCTCATCGAGAAGTCCTTCGAGTTCCTCCTCGAGCGAGAACCGAAGGAATCGATCCTGTCGAGCTTCGAGTTGCCGGTAATCGGCCGCTACTTCCCGGAGTACGAGGGACAGATCGGCAGGAGGCTCTGAGCATGGTTGCTATGTCAGATTGACCGCGGAAACCGAATCGTCAACCTCTACGTCGGCGTCGGTGTGTTCAACAACGTACTCCACCGTGTAGGGTGCGAAAACCTCCCGAAGAAGAAATGAGTCGTCGCCGACTTCAAAGAGCCCGAGGTCCGTCACAACCAGATCGACTTCTTCGGTGGCGGTGAGGGGCAGGGTGCATCGCCGCCTTAGCTTGGAGGAGCCGTCACGATCGAAGTGGAGCGTCGCGGCGATCACCTTCTTGGCTCCGGTTGTCAGGTCCATTGCTCCGCCCATTCCCGGAACCAGCTTTCCCGGTACCTTGTAGTTGGCCAGGTTCCCCAGTTGGTCGACCTCCAAGACGCCGAGAACCGTGTAGTCGAGATGGCCTCCGCGGATAATTCCAAAGGATGTGACGGAATCGAAGAAGGCTCCGCCCGGAAGGATGGTCACCGGGCCGCCCCCGGCATTGGTGAGTTCCGGATCCTCCCTGCCTGCGGGCGGTTGGGGACCCAGGCCGACGAAGCCGTTTTCCGATTGCAGAACAATTTCCACTCCGGCGGGGAGGTAGTCGCCGACAAGCGTCGGAAGCCCGATTCCGAGGTTTACTAGAGAGCCGTTTTCGAAGATAGCGGCGATGCGCTTTGCGATGATCTGTTTGTTTGGCGAGTACTCCATCGATTCTCCCTATCCTGCCTTTACCAGAACGTCCACGAAGAGACCCGGAGTCACGATGGTCTCGGGGTCCAGCTCTCCAATCTCCACGATCTCCTCCGCCTCGACGATAACCAGGTCGGCGGCCATGGCCATGACCGGATTAAAGTTGCGGGCGGTCTTGTTGTAGAGCAGGTTGCCTCCGCGATCGGCTATCTTTGCCTTTATCAGTGCCACATCGGCGAAGATAGGCTCCTCCAAGACGTACTTGCACCCGCGGATCTCGAGAACACTCTTGCCGTCGGCTACCTCCGTGCCGACCCCCGTCGGGGTAAGGGCACCGCCGAGCCCGAAGGCGGCACACCGGATCCGCTCGGCGAGGGTCCCCTGAGGCACAAGCTCCACCTCCATGGTGCCCTCGTGCATCAGCCGCTGCGTTTCCCGGTTTGTGCCTATGTGAGAGGTAATGACCCGGGAGACTTGGCCCTGAGCGATTAGGTGTGCGACGCCGGTCCGGAACTCTCTCTTGGGATCGTCGATGGCGGTGTCGTTCCCGATAATCGTCAGGTGGCCGGTGCCTGCGGCCACCAGGGCCTCTACCAGGCCCATCGGCGTGCCGCAGGCGAGGAATCCGCCGATCAACAGCCGGTTTCCCGCCTTGATCCTTGCCACCGCATCCGTCGCGCTCTCGATCGGTCGCTGTATCACAGGTCGCTGCCTCCTTCCACTCGACGGGCTAGGGTACCCGCTGTCCCGGCTTCTCGCCGAGACCCGCTTTCCGCTCTGCAAGCCCCCGGCGCTTGAAATCCTCCCGGGGCTCCTTGGGAACCCGGCCGTTGAGGATGGCTTCCGAGCGCAGCCGGCGTCCGCAGCTCTTCTCCACCAGCCGCCCGAGATGGAGGACGTGGTCGATGTCGATACCCGTCTCGATGCCCATCTCCTCGGCCATCACCAGAAAATCCTCGGTGGATACCAGCCCGACGTTGGTGGCGTTCTCGTAGTAGTAGGCGCCGGTGCCGAGCCCCGGGACGTCATCCACGAAGTTTGCCGGCTGACCGCCGATTCCTCCGAGGGTAGACTCAAAGCGGTCGATCCCGGCCCGCAGGGCCGCGAGGACGTTAGCCAGTCCCCAGCCTCGGGTCGTGTGGAAGTGAGCCAGATGCAGGTCGGTGTTCGGCAGGGCGTCCAAAACCATCGAAAAGTAGCGATAGACCTCCGAGGGTCCCGCCGAGCCGTCGTGGTCTGCGTGCTCAATGTCCGTTGCACCGATATCCAGCCAGTGGCGGGTAAAGTCCACGGCATCTTCCAGACGCGTCGGACCGGAGATGGGGCTTCCCCAAATGGTGCTCACCGTGCCGCAGACCCTAATGCCGGCATCCCGGGCCTTCTTGATGCAGCGCTCCGCCTCCTTCCAGTACTCCGGAAGGGTGGAGCCGGAGTTGGCCCAGTGGTGCTCCTCGTCGGTCGAGACCATCATTACCAGCCGGTCCGGTCCGATTCCCTGAGAGACCAACTCGATGGCCCTGTCGACGGCCCGCTCCCGGATGGTCACTGCGGAGATGGTAACCTGACTCAGGTCGATCCCCGCCGCCGCCAGCTTCTTGCTCCGGCGGATCCCCGCGATAATCTCATCGGCATCGGCAAACTGCGGCATTCTGTTCGGGTTGCCGTAGTTGGTTACCTCAATCTCTCGGAAGCCGGCAATCAAAAGCTCCTCGGCGTAGAAGAGCTTTGCCGCCGTTGAGATAGTCTTCTCTTCGTGCTGAAAGCCGTCCCGGACGGTGATGTCACCAATCCGGATCCGCCGGGGATACTCAAGCGCATGCTTCTTCGCCATCAGCTCTTGCCTCCTCCGAGCTCGGCGACCAGTTCGGCGGCACGGTCCGCACGGACTCGCCGCTCGGCCACCATGGCCTCGGCTACCTTGTCGATCAGCGCACCCGTGGCCCCGGCGCTAATCGCGATGTTCCGGGCGTGGAGCGCCATGTGCCCCCGTTGGACGCCCTCGGTCGCGAGCACCTTGACCGCCGCGAGGTTCTGCGCCAGTCCTGCGGCGCCGATCACTTCCGCCAGCTCCACGGCCGTCCTAACCCCGAGGATCTTCACCGCGATTTTCGCAATCGGATGGGTGGCCGTGGCCCCGCCGACAAGACCGACCGCCAGGGGCATCTCCAGGGTGCCGACCAGATTGCCGTCGCCGTTCTTTTCCCAGCTGCTCAAGGAGGTGTAGCGACCGCTCCGGGCGGCGTAGGCGTGGGCCCCCGCCTCGATCGCTCGGGTGTCGTTTCCCGTAGCCAGGACCACCGCCGAAATGCCGTTCATGATGCCCTTGTTGTGGGTCGCGGCACGGAAGGGATCGGCTTCGGCAAAGGCGTAGGCATTGACGATTCCGTCTACCACTTCGGGCCCGCCGAGGGCATCGGCTGTTACGGTGAGCCGTGCCCGGATCAAGCGCTTGACCGCAAGGTTGGAAAGAATCCGCAGGTAGACTCGCCCGCCGACAATAGACTCGATGCGCGGGGCAAGGGCCTCGGCCATGGTGTTTACCGTATTGGCTCCCATGGCGTCGCGGGTGTCGACGATGAGGTGGGTTATGAGCATGGGGCCGATCCTGCTATCGAGAACCCGCACCTCTATGTCCCGGACGCCTCCTCCAAACTTGATTAGCACCGGGTCCTGGGCGTTTGCCTCTTCCATGAGCTCGTCTTTTCGCTCGAGGATCGCCAGGCGGGCGGCAAAGGGATCGGCAACACTGACCGCTTGGATCTGGGCGATCATAATCGGTCCGCTGTTGCTTACCGAAATGCCGCCGCCGCTCCGTGCGAGTTTGGCGGCATGACTGGCCGCGGCAACTACCGAGGGCTCCTCGATAACCATCGGGACGAAGTACTCCCGGCCGTTTACCAGGAAGTTGGCGGCAACCGCAAAGGGCATCGGAAAACGTCCGATGACGTTCTCGATCATGTGCTCCGCCATCTCCATCGGAAGGGAGTCGGAGGCGCCCAGAAGGGCCGCCTCCTCGTCGGTGAGGTCGCAAAGCTGTCGAACGGCGCGTATCCGTTCTTCAGCCGAAAGCTTGTAGAACCCGGAGATCTGCGACGTTCCTGCCATCTATGCCAACACTCCCGTAAGCCAGCCGGCGGTGTACAAGGTCATAAATTGCACACCGTAGTTTACTCCCCAGCGGTTTAAGAACCCGCCGACAAGCGCCACCAGAAGGACTCCACCGATGTTGATCAGGCCGGCATCCATAAACGCCAGCATCATGACCAAACCGAAGAAGATGCCCATGAGCGCCTCGTGGGAGATGCGCTTAAAGACGAACTTGCAGATCTCGGCGGAGTAGCGGATCGCGATGGGATAGGTAATCGCCAAGGCGATGATCGCCCCGATGAGTACCGGCAGAATGAACTCGCCCCGGGAGATCATGTGATGAATGTTGTTCTCCAAGGTGAAACGAGGCGGTGCATTGAACAGGGCGTTCGCCGGACCGATGGCCATGGGGCTGATCGGTGTGCCCAAGGCAATCAGGGGAATCAGAGTTCCGGAGATGTAGGTCGCATTGGTCAGCGCATCCATGGAGGCAATTGCTCGGGAGGCCCGCTTGACGGGGTCCTTCAGGCGAGCGGCGAACCCCTCTCCGAGGAAAATGGTCATGCCGACGGGACTCATGAAGAAGGTAATAGTTCCGATGATGCTTGCCAGGCCCGAGGCGGCAATCTCTCCCCGGTCGAGGATCTTGAACGGATTGGGAAGCCGCTTTTCCCGGAGGTCCTTGCGGATGGCCACTTCCTTAAACTCGGTGCGCCTAAGCTCTTCTCGGCGTCCGGGAACCAGCAACTCGATGATGTTCACGATCATCGGTCCGATAGTGATCCCGAGAAAGAAGGAGATAAAGACCACCTTGTTTTCCGGGATAGCGCCGACGCCCCAGTAGAGGTGCCGAAGTCCCTGAATCAAAAGTGCAAAGGGCACGATGCTGATAAGCGATACGATCTTTGCCCGAGACATCAGGGCCAAGAAGACCGCGCCGAAGAAGAATATTTGGGCGGCGTACTTGGACACGATGGGCCCGAGGGGGATGAGAAGATTCCCTAAGACGAGACTAAGGGGTACCGCCACCAGGGTTCCAATGACCGAGCCCGAAGCCATCTTCCGAATACTTACGTCCGGCATTCCGTGCGCTTTGAGCACCATCGCATGCTCGACCATTGGAGCCGCCATGACCCCGCCGGGGATACCGGCTACCGCCACCGGGATTGAGTCCGTCAGTTTTTTGGCCACGATCGCAGAGATAAAGAAGGCCAGAATGATGGGGATTGGGAGACCCGAGAGTACCAACGCCAGAGTAACAGGCGCGAGGACCGCCGTCTCGTCGGTTCCCGGAGCAACTCCGATAATCGTGTAGAGTATCGCGCCAAGCACCGCGGCAACGATCATTCCGAGAATAAGCGTCATCATTATTGGTTACCTCCCGGCGTAGCCTCGGTCTCCACAACCGTTCTCTTGGGCTTAAACAGAAAGACACACGCGACAAAGGCAATCAGCACTCCGACCAGACCCCAGATCAACGGCTTCGGTGGTTCATCCGGAGCGATAAGGTAGCCGCCGACGGCTCCGAGTGTGGAGAGAGCAAGGGCGATCAGAAGCTGAACGAAGTCAACGTAGTCGCCCCAGACCTCTACCAGGTTTTGATCTTGGCTTTCCTGCATGAAATCCTCCCTTCGAATTGGATTGTGATCGTTAGACTGCAAAAGCTGTGCCACCCGGCTTCAGGGGTGCCATCTTGGCTATTTCTCTCCATTCTAAGCAAATTTTGGGACGGAATGGCCAATATCGACTGTGCAGTTTGGAAACGGCCGGGGAGGCTTGTCTCTTTTGTATACATTAGCGGCTCGACGTCATTGTTTCTTGACAGTTCGGAAATTCGGGACGTAGCATAAGGCAACGCTATGCAAGCATCCGATATAATGACGCCCCATTTTGTCGCACTGGGTCCGAACCAACCTGCGGAATCGGCCCTCGCCCTCTTTCAACGGCACGGCTATTCGAGCCTCCCCGTTGTGGACCACGACGGGACTCTCTTGGGCGTTGTAAGACCCGCCGGCGTGGCCGGTCGAAAGGCCACCCTGGAACAATTGGTGACGGATGTTTTTCTACGCTTAGGGCCCGATACTTCCGAAGCTGCGGTGATGGAACGATTTTTTGACGAACCCTACTGCGGTGTAGCCTACGTGGTCGACCAGGCAGACTCACTCCTGGGGATCATTACCAAGAACGACGTTCTGAATCTGGTGTTTGCCGGAAAGATCCTGTTGGGGAAGAACTCGGCGGCGCACGTACCTCTCGAAGGAGAGGTCGATCTCGTTGCGGCAGTTGACGGCCTCAAGGAAGGGATCGTCGTTGTCGATTCGTCCGCTCGGATAGTGTTCGCCAACCAGGCGTACTACCGCATCCTTGGAGTTCAACCCCACCGCGTCCTGCATCGGCATCTTTCGGAGTTGGAGCCAAAGGCAAAGATCTTAGAGGTGCTGCGGACAGGCAAGCCACTGCTCGAACAAAAGATCCACTTCGAGCGCCTCGGGAGAACCGTTGTGGCCAACATAACGCCGATTAGCAGCGGAGATCGCACAATAGGCGCCGTTTCCAGCTTCTTCGACCAAACGGAGATTCTCAGCCTTGCCGCGAGACTGTCCACTTTGGAGCGCGTAAACAACCAGTTGACGATGGAGCTCCATCGCGTGAACAGCCTTCAGCCGTCGGAACCGTTCAATCGGATAGTAGGTCGGAGCAGACGGTTGATTACCGACTTGGACCTCGCCTCGAGAGTCTCCAAAACCGATGCCACTGTGCTGATATTCGGAGAGAACGGCGTGGGCAAGGAGCTCCTCGCTCGGGCCATTCATGACGACAGCGCCCGAAGCGCCGGACCCTTCGTCGCCGTGAACTGCTCCGCCATTCCTGCGGAATTGCTCGAAAGTGAGCTATTCGGCTACGAGGAGGGAGCCTTTACCGGCGCCCGGAAGGGAGGCAAGCGCGGAAAGGCAGAGCTCGCGGACGGTGGGAGCCTCTTCTTGGACGAGATAGGCGATCTTCCGCTTTGCATGCAGCCGAAGCTACTGCGTTTTCTGCAGGAACTCGAGGTCGAACGGATTGGCAGCGAGCGCTCGCGAAGAGTCGACGTCCGCGTGATCGCCGCCACGAATCGCAATCTCGACGAGATGATGGAGCTTGGCACGTTCCGGCAAGATCTTTACTACCGCATTAGCGTATTCACCATCAACCTGGCGCCCTTGCGGGAGCGTCCGGAGGACATTCCGGTGCTCGTAGATCATTTCCGCGAGGTGTACAACAAGCGCTACGGCAAACAGACTGTGTTCGGCAAGGATTGCGTTGATCTCTTCCTGCGCTACTCCTGGCCCGGCAACGTGCGAGAGCTGATGAACGTGGTGGAGCATTGTGTCGTCCTCGCCGAGGGGGAGCAGATTACCATCGCCGACGTCCCGGAGTACTTCCGTAGGAGGGCGCAGGGGCACGCCTCTATCTACCGATCGGCTCCGGCCAAGCCGCTCCATGATCTTCTGGAGGAGGTCGAGGATGGTGCTATTCGCCGATCCCTGGAGCTAAGTAACAACAACAAGTCCCGGGCAATAGAGCTTCTTGGAATCAGCCGCCGGTCGTTCTACGAAAAGCTAAAGAAGTACAATATTCCCACATGAACACACCAGGAGATTCGTAATGCAGGATGTATTCATCGTTTCCGGCCGGAGGACTGCCGTCGGAACTTTCGGCGGTCAGTTCAAGAGCACCTCCGCAGTGGAGCTCGGAGTTGCCGCCCTCCGAGCCGCACTCGACGACGCCAAGGTGGACGCGGGCGATCCCGCCGCTGCGGGAATGGTGCGGGAGGTTATAGTAGGCAATATTTTGAGTGCCGGATTGGGCCAGAACGTCGCCCGGCAAATAGCGATAGGTGCGGGGCTCCCCGTCGAGGTTCCCGCATATACCGTCAACAAGCTCTGCGGTTCCGGTCTCAAGTCCGTCGCCCTGGCCGCAACAGAGATTGCACTCGGCGAGGCAACGCTCCTCGCGGCCGGCGGCACGGAGAACATGACGTTGACGCCCTACGCCATGCCGTCTGCGCGATACGGTGCCCGAATGGGCAACGTTGAGATGGTGGACCTTGTTCTCCGGGACGCCTTGATGGATGTCTTTAACGACTACCACATGGGCGTTACAGCCGAAAACCTGGCCAAAGAATGGAGTATTTCCCGAGAGGACCAGGACGCCTTCGCTCTGGAGAGCCAGCGGCGCGCCGCCGCGGCTATAGAAGCAGGGCGGTTCAACGAAGAGATCGTTCCCATCGAGATTCCGCAGCGCAAGGGACCACCCCTTGTCGCAGACACCGACGAGCACCCCCGGCCAAACACGACGTCCGAGACCTTGGCGAAGCTAAAGCCTGCGTTCCTGCCGGAGGGCTCGGTTACCGCAGGCAACGCGTCGGGGATCAACGACGGGGCCGCCATGCTTCTCCTGGCGAGCGCCCAGGAGGCGACCCGCCTGGGCGCCGAGCCGTTAGCCCGAATCGTTTCTTGGGCTTCCGCTGGGGTGGATCCGTCGATCATGGGCTTCGGACCCGTGCCGGCCACCAAGGCGGCCCTAAAGAAAGCCGGCTGGAGGCTTCAGGACGTGGAGCTCGCCGAGCTGAACGAGGCCTTTGCCGCTCAGTCGCTATCGGTACTCAAGGGTCTGGAGAAGGAGTTAGGAGGTATCGACCCCGGTATCGTCAACGTCAATGGTGGTGCGATCGCCCTCGGGCATCCTGTGGGCGCTTCCGGAGCCCGTATTCTGGTTACCCTTTTGTACGAGATGCGGCGCCGAGGCGCAAAGCGAGGACTGGCGACCCTCTGCATCGGGGGAGGGCAGGGTATCGCAATGCTGGTGGAGCGTCCCTAATTTCGCATGTTCCCGGATAGCGTGCGCGTTGTCGAGGTGGGCCCCCGGGATGGGCTGCAGAACGAAAAGGCCACGATACCCACCTCAACCAAGATAGCCTTCGTTGATGCCCTCAGCCGAACCGGTGTCGATGAGATCGAGGTCAGCTCCTTTGTTGCGCCGCGGAAGATCCCTCAGCTTGCTGATGCGGAGGACGTCTTTCGCCGAATCAACCGGGAGCCCGGCGTCGTCTACTCCGCCTTGGTGCCCAACCTGCGGGGACTCGAAAGGGGGCTTTCCGTAGTGATTGATAGGGCAGTGGTTTTTACCGCCGCCAGCGAGACGTTCAATCGGCGTAACATAGATGCCACGCTGCAAGACTCCCTAAGACGTTTTCGTGGGGTGGTCCGGGAAGCGAATGCGTCCCGGGTGCCGGTACGCGGGTCGGTATCCACGGCCTTTTGGTGCCCTTACGAAGGGCACGTGCCACCGCAAGCGGCGCACCGGGTGGTGGAGGAGCTACTTGACCTGGGTGTCGATCACGTAACCGTCTCAGACACAATCGGATGGGCAAGCCCTCAGGATATCGAAGAGCTTTTCGAGCTTCTCCTCAAGGATTACGATCCGAAGCTTCTTAGCCTTCACGTTCATGATACCCGCAGGCAAGGGGCGAGCAACGTTCGGACAGCATACGCCCTCGGTATCCGGCGCTTCGATGCGAGTACCGGCGGCATCGGCGGTTGTCCCTTCGCACCAGGCGCCAAAGGCAACATCGAGATGTCCACCTTGATCCGGACCCTCACCGCGCTCGGGGCGAAGGCCAACGTTGACATCTGCGCGGTGGAAGAGGCCCGTGCCATCATCTCGCCGTTTCTCAGATAGCATCCCCGAGTGGGATTCGCAGCCGGGCGTCATTCTCCGAGCTTCAGCCGATACCCGCGCTTGTCCAGTCGACTCCCCCAAACATGAGAGATGAGCACCACCAAAGGCACTGCTACGAAGTATCGAATGATCGTAAACGCAATTCCCAAGGTCGACATCTCGAAGAGGGTCATCGGGATCCGTGCCACTCCCGACAATGTGATGTAGGCAAGGATGAACCCAAGGCGGGCTCCCTTGCTGTGCAGGGCGTAGGCAACCGGAAAGGAAACATAGATACCGCCGACGGTGGTTCCCGCAAGAAGCACCGCCCAGACATAGGAGATCAGGCCGGTTCCTTCGCCGACATGGCGCTCCACCACCGCCCGAGGTACCCAAACTTCAAAGAGGCCGATAAGAACAAAGGCGGCGGGAAGGATCGCGAGCATGGCCCCCCCGAAGGTGACCAGCGTTCGGGCCGCTTCGGCCCCGACGGGAACATCGTGGTGTATTAGAGCGCCCAGGACGGCGGCGTAGCCTGCCAGCGAGATCAAGAGCAGCCGATCCTTTTGCCGCTTATTCACAGCAGCTCTCCGAAGTACGCCCCGGTTGCCAGAGCTACGACTATCGCAACCAGGAGGGCGAAGGCGTTACGAAGAAGGGCAACTCGGCGGCCGAGGTAGCGCATCTCTATCGGCAGTGTCACCACGCCGACCATCATCAAGGTGGTGGTAAAAAGCGAGAGCGTCAGCCGGGCCACACCGCGGGTCATCAACATCGCGGCGAGCGGAAAGGCGACGAAACCCGGCATCACGCTTACCGATCCGAGCGCCCCGGCGGCGAGGGCCCCAATGGCGGGGTGGTTACTGCCGAGATACCGGGAGTACACTTCCTGGGGAATAAGCGACAGGACGAGGGACGCCCCGGCAATCATCGCCAAGAATATCGGGAGAATAGTGATCAATCGCTTCCACGCCACCCGGATCGCGGCGAGTGTCTTGCTCCTGTCTGAAATGCCGGAGACCACAAGGGCCACCACCGCTATTCCTGGAAATACGAACTGTTCCATTTGCCCTACCTTGACCGGTCGGGCGGGTTAGATCAAGTCGGAGGCCCGGACCGATTGGTATACTAACAAGAAGAGAGGAACCCCATGAACATTCGTCAAAAGAGCATTACCGTCCGGCCCCGGTCCCGGGGGTGCCATTTGATAACCGGGGAGATCGAGAAGGGGCTCCCGGACCTCGAGGGAGAAAACGGTCTGGCCCACATCTTTTTGCAGCACACCTCCGCCTCCCTCACCTTGAACGAGAACGCGAGCCCCGATGTCCGGGGGGACCTCGAGCGACTGGCGAGCCACATCATCCCCGACGGGGCGGGGTACTATCAGCATACTCTGGAGGGTCCCGACGACATGTCCGCCCACGGAAAGAGTAGCTTCGTCGGTACCTCCCTTACGGTGCCGATTAGCGGCGGGCGCCTGAACCTGGGGACCTGGCAGGGCGTCTACCTCTGGGAGCACCGGGACCGCGCCCGGGAGCGGCACATCGTGATTACCGCGATCACCGCTTGATGCTTCGCGCTCCTTGACGGCCCGGGGCGGCGTTTCTATAGTGGCCTAACCATGAAGCGAA
>CAYPUT010000074.1:0-13957 GCA_964413945.1 uncultured Spirochaetaceae bacterium | reverse complement strand
CTCCTCCGGAGGTTCCGTTTCCCGCACCAGAATCGTATAGTCCCCGTAACTGTTCTGAGAAAAGGTGGTCGCTCCGAGCTGGAGAAGTATGTCTTCCCCGGAGGTGACGTGGATGCCCGCGTCGGAGTCCTGAAAGTCGTCGTTGAAGCGCTCGGTGCCGTCGGGATAGCGGAGGAGCAGGTAGGTGTCGAGGGAGGGGGACTCCATCGCGATAAAAAGCCGCTGCCCGGCGGAAACCTCTAAGGGGTACCAATCGACGGCCCGTTGGTCGGCAAGATGCTCGTCGCTCCGTTCGAGAAGCCCCTGTTCTATCGAGCCCGCCCCCAAGGTGGGCCCCGCAGGGTAGAGACGAACGCGAATACTGTAGGCCCCCTCGGCAGAGCCTTCCTCCGTCACCGTTGTGACGCCCACCCGGACACGCTCCCGCCGAAGAAACTGGGTAGCCGCTTCGGCTCCGAACCGGGTACCCGGGTACTCGACGGATCCCCCGGGACCGTCGAGGACGATAGCCGGGGTAAAGTCTGCGGAGACGACTTGAGCCACGAGGCGCTGCCCCCGGGGAACCGACACATCGTACCAGTCGACGAAACGGCCGTCCTCGTGGCGGCTGTCGCCGAACCGCACCTCCCCCTCTTCGGAGAGAATGACGTCTTGACCGAAGGCGACGCTTGGGAGAACAAGAAGAAGGAAAAGCGACAACATAATTCGAGCATTCATGAGCATTCTCTCCTTTGGGGCTCGGCTACCGGGAGTATATCACAGCAAATCTACACTTTCCGAGATGCCGGTGTGTGGCTACCTTACGTCTGATGGGGAATCCAGTAATCAGCGTCGACCACCTCTATAAGAGCTACGGCGACCTCGAGGCGGTGTCCGACCTCTCGTTCGAAGTCGAGGTCTCCACCTGCTACGCCTTCCTCGGTCCGAACGGGGCCGGAAAGAGCACCATGATGCGAACGCTCTACGGGAAGGCGATCCCGGACTCTCGGCCGGAGACCCGGATTCGTGTTTTGGGCTTCGACCCGCGTTCCCACGAGCTCGAGGTAAAGAGCCGCTGCGGGGTGGTACCTCAGGACAACAGCCTTGACGTCGAATTGAACGTCGAAGACAACCTCAAGATATACGCCCGGCTCTACGGGTTGCCGAGAGGTTACTCCGCACAGCGCATCGACTATCTCTTGGAGTTCATGGAACTGACCGAAAAGCGAAAATCTCGGGTCCGGGAGCTCTCCGGGGGGATGCAACGGCGACTCATCATCGCCCGGGGTCTTATAAACAGCCCCGCACTCCTCATCTTGGACGAGCCGACGACGGGGCTCGACCCGCAGGTCCGCCACGTTATTTGGGACAAGCTCCGGGGCTTGATGCGAGAGGGTGTTACGATTCTATTGACGACCCACTACATGGACGAGGCCTTCCAGATTTCCGACAAGCTCCTGATTATGGACAAGGGAAGGAAGGTGCTGGAGGGGCACCCCGGGAGCCTTCTGGAGGCCCACATGGAGCGCCACGTCCTCGAGCTCTTTCGCCCGGAGCTCGAAGCGGAGATCGGTGCGGAAGCCAAGGTTGCGGGTAACGGCGGTGGTGCTGCCGGTCTTCGGCGGGAGGCCTCGAGCCAGCGCGTTCTCTACTACGCCGACGAATCGGAGGCCCTCGAGCGGCTTACCGACAAGCTTCGCCCGGGAGACTATTTCCTCCGCCCCGCCAACCTCGAAGACCTGTTCCTAAAGACCACCGGGAGGCATCTGAATGAAGCCCAGTAGCACCGCTCCGGCGACGGCCGACAACCGCGCCGTCTCCCGGGGCGAAAGCCCCATCTTCCCGACACCGGGCCTGAGCCGGCGCCTGGCGAGCGTCTGGTTCCGTCACTTGCGGGTCTACAGCCAGAACCTGTTGAGCAACGCGGTGCCCCCCTTTCTCGAGCCGCTGATCTTTCTGGTGGGGCTCGGGCTCGGCCTCGGACGCTATGTCGATAGCATGGCGGGACTCCCCTACGTCGAGTACCTCGCCGCCGGCCTCATGATGACCGCGTCCATGTTTACCGCGAGCTTCGAGTGCACCTTCGGGACCTATATCCGCATGGAGTTCGACAAGGCCTACGACGGCATGCTCGGGGCTCCGATTAGCGCCCGGGATCTTCTTGTCGGGGAGATCCTCTGGGCCGGGGCGACCAAAGGTTTCGCCTTTAGCGCCTCGGTGCTTCTGGTGACCGCGGCCTTCGGGGTAGTCTCGTTGTCCCAGTACTGGATTGCCCCCTTTATCGGCGCCCTCACCGGGTTGATGTTCGCGGTCCTCGGCTTTCTGGTCACCTCCCTCGTCAAGAACATCAACCAGTTCAACTTCTTCTTCTCGGCCTTTATCTCCCCGATGTTCTTCTTCGCCGGGGTCGTCTTCCCCCTGGAGAATCTCCCGGCGGTGGTCCGGCCGGTGGCGGAGGTGCTCCCCCTGACCCACACGGTACGGATGCTTCGCATGTTTACCGGGAGCGAGGCGGTAGACCTTCGGATACTGGGGTGGGACGCCCTCTACGTTGGGCTCTTGATCTTTCTGGTGGGGGCCTGGGGAATCAAGCGGCTGACGCGGAAGTTGATCGACTAGGCGGCCCGTTGGATTGAGTAACGGTATAATCGGCACGGCGGCGACTCGCCATCCATCTTTTCGATCGTAAGAACAACAAATGACTTCATGATCGTTGAGTTCTTGCCGCTGTCTAACGTCGAAGCCCCGGTTCGGCCGGCTCCATCACGGCGGATTGAGTTTGCGCTCCCGCCCGTAACTCAATCTTTTCTCGCGAGTTCAGTGTCAGTTACTTTCCGTCTGCCGAAGAAAAGGGCGAGCACGCTGCCCATACCGCTAAGTGCCACAATGAGTCCGGTGATTTCGTACCCCGCAAGCGTCATTGCGAAGCCGCCCACTATTACGAGAGCGAGGAGCGTGAAAGCAAGCCATTGACCGACGTTCGCTCGGCGTTCTTTTGAGCGAACAGCAAACGATTCTAAATCGATCCGGTGGTCTGTCTGCTTCTGAAATTGCTTAAAAAAGATCTTGGTGGCTCCCGGATAGAGATCTTCATACGATCTCATGTCCTCGGGTGAGGGCAGTGGTCCTCTGTGAAAAGACGCTCGAATCTCTTGGGGACCCTGAGGCTGAGTTCGCCGAGCCAAAGGCGTCAGCTCCGCTTCCGGCCGGGTGTCTGCGTCTTAATAGCGGTTAGTGCGGCTTCGGCATCTCCGCGAAGTGCCTGCATATCGTGGTAAAGCGCCTTTACGTCTGCCTCGGACCCGTTCTTGCTGTAGTTGTAGTTCTGGAAATCGCCGAAGAGGTCGATGCACGCTGCCGCGCCGTCGAAAAAACCTTCCGACTTGTATAGAAAGTCAGTGTGTCCCATGCGCCCCCCAAGGAAAAGAGATCATCGTCGATCTTCAATCAAAATCTACCGTGGATACCGATAGAATGCAATGAAATAGCAGAAACCAGTTGTGATTCATCGGCCGACAAGCCGACGGGACCGGGGTTGGTCTCGATCGACGACCTCGACTTGGACAAAGTTGGTACTCGGGCTGCCGTCGCTGGAGACAATCGCCTCTTTGATACAGTTGGACGGCATTCTGACAGGCCGGCAAAGCTATTCCCAGCTGGATCATGCCTTAGGCCTTAATATTCGCCCGCCGCACGGCCTTCCCCGAGAGCTTGTAGCCCTTCGCCCGGTAGTTCGACACCCGGTAGTCCTCCAGCGGAAACTCCTCGGTGGTAACCCGCATCCGCGGCTTCTTGACGTAGTCCAACCGGACGGTCCCCTTCTTCCGGGTGGAGAAGGCGAGGACCTTCCCCCCCGGGGAAACAAGGTCGTAGCTCTTCTTGAGGATAAAGCCCTCGATGGTAAAGCGCTTTAAGTAGGTGTCCCCCTCGGCGTTCCGATAGACCAGGCTGAAGTGGACGCCCGAGAGCTTCTCCTTATCCGCGAGAACGCAGGCGAGGATGTTTCCGACGTACTCCTTCTCCGGGACGTCGGATGCGTGGAAGACGCCGTCTTCCTTTATAACGACGATCCGGTCGTACTCGCTGACGGCGAAGAGCTCGGTCCCGGTCTCGATGCCGTACCCGAGGTACTCGCCGTCGTAGCGCAGCTTCAGCCCCCGGGTGGCGGCGTCCCGGACGTCGGTCTTCTCGAAGCTTATAAGCTTCGCCCGCCGCTCCCGGCCGGCACCGTAGCGCTCGAGGACTCCGTCGAGGTAACCGACGGCGTACTTCGGGACGTTCTTGAGCGTCTTCTCGATTTCCGCGAGCTCGTCGCCGAGCTTCCGAAGCTCGTCTTGGGCCCGCTCGATGTCGTAGCGCGAAATCCGCCGGATAGGTATCCGCAGGAGCCGCTCGATGTCCTCGTCGGTAATCGGGTCCGGGATCTCTTTGAGAAAGGGCTTAAACCCCTCTCGGACGGTTTTGAAGATTCCTTCCTGGGTCCGCTCCTCCTCGATGCGCTTGTAGATCCGCTCCTCGATAAAGATACGTTCCAGGGTCCGGGCGTGGATCTGTTCCTTTAGGTGGTCCCGCTTAAGGCTGAGCTCTCCCCGGAGGATGTCGACGAGCCGCTTCGCGTGGTACTGAACAACCTCGGTTACGGTCATCTGCCGGGGTCGGTTGTCCTGGATTACTAAGAGGTTGCAGGAGATCGACGCCTCGCAGTCGGTAAAGGCGTAGAGGGACTCCTCGACATCCTTGGCGTAGACCCCCCGGGGAAGGGCCAACTCGATCTCCACCTTTCCGGTGGTAAAGTCGTTTATCGCCGCGACCTTTACCTTCCCCCGTTTCGCCGCGGCGTCGATAGAGGCGATAAGCGTCTCGGTCGTGGTTCCTAAGGGGAGCTCCCGGATGACGATGCGCTTCGGGTCGCTGGTGTCCAGGAGGGCCCGGACCCGGACCCGGCCGTTACCGTCCTCGTAGTCCCCGGCGTCCAGAAAGCCCCCGGTTTGGGAGTCGGGGTAGAGGACGAAGGGCTTGTTCTCGATCTGGGCCTGTATCGCCCGGACCACCTCGATGAAGTTGTGGGGCAAGACCTTCGTCGACATTCCTACGGCGATACCCTCGGCGCCGTGGAGGAGGAGCAGGGGGACCTTCGCCGGAAAAGTTACCGGTTCCTTGTTACGGCCGTCGTAGGATTCCTCGAAGGTCGTCAGCTCGGGGTTGTAGAGGATGTCCTTGGCCATCGGATGCGCCCGGCACTCGATGTACCGCGCCGCCGACGCCTCGTCCCCGGTCAGGATATTGCCGAAGTTCCCCTGCTTGTCGATCAGAAGCTCTTTGTTCGCCAGGACGACGAGGGCCGAGTAGATCGAGGCGTCTCCGTGAGGGTGATAGCGCATACAGTGCCCGACGACGTTCGCCACCTTGTGGAGCTTTCCGTCGTCCATCTCGAAGAGGGAGTGGAGAATTCTCCGCTGAACCGGCTTGAGGCCGTCGTCGAGGTGGGGGATCGCCCGGTCGCGGATAACGTAGGAGGCGTACTCGAGGAAGTTGTGGTCGAAAACGGTACGAACGTAGGCCACTAGACCAGATGCTCCATGATGTAGTTCTTTCGTGTCGGCGTGTTCTTCCCCATGTAGAACTCGAGGGTCTCGGGGATGCGCTTGAGGGATCGAATCGACACGGGAATAAGGCGAATATCCTCCCCGATAAACTGTCCGAACTCGTGGGGAGAGATCTCCCCGAGGCCCTTGAATCGGGTAATCTCCGGGGACTTGATGCGCCCGAGGGCGTCGAGACGCTCCTGATCCGAATAGCAGTAGATGGTTTCGGTCTTGTTCCGCACCCGGAACAGCGGCGTCTCGAGGATAAACAGATGTCCCCCCATAACCAGCTCCTCGAAATAGGTCAGAAAGAAGGTAAGGAGGAGGTTGCGGATGTGGAACCCGTCGTAGTCGGCGTCGGTGGCGATAATGACCCGCTCGTACCGCAGCTCTTCCACGCCGTTCTCGATTCCGAGGGCGACCATCACGTTGAAGAGCTCTTCGTTCTTGTAGATGTCCCCCCGCTTCTTCCCGTACATGTTCTGGGGCTTCCCCCGGAGAGAGAAGATGGCCTGGGTCAACACGTTTCGGGCCGCGACCATCGGCCCCGAGGCGCTTTGCCCCTCGGTCAGAAAGATCGTCGACTCTTCGCCGAGCTTCTTGTCTCCCCGGTGGTACTTGCAGTCCTTGAGGTTCGGCACCCGCAGGCTGACCTTCTTGGCGGCTTCCCGGGCCTCTTTGCGAACCGCGTTGAGCTCCTTCCGGAGGCGCTCGTTCTGGAGAATGCGGTCCTTGAGGGCCTTCGAGGCGTCAGGCGTCTTGTGGAGCAGGTCTGTGACCATATCCCGGACCTCGTTAACGATCCAGGAGCGGATCTCCGGGTTTCCGAGCTTGTGCTTGGTCTGACTCTCGAACACCGGGTTCTGGATTCGGATCGCGATGGCGCCGACCATCCCTTCCCGGACGTCGGAGCCGTTGTACGCGGCCTTGTAGAACTGGTTGATCCCCTTTAAGAGCCCCTCCCGGAAGGCGCTTAAGTGGGTTCCACCGTCGGCGGTGTACTGCCCGTTTACGAAGGAGAAGTGGCGCTCTCCGTATTCCTGAGTCCCGGTAAAGGCGAACTCGAGCCGCTCGGATTGGCCATGAAGAATCGGATAGGAGGCGTCCTCCCCTACCTCGGCGGTCAAAAGGTCCTTGAGCCCGTTGTCCGCCCGGAAGCTGCGCTTCCCGAGCTTGAGCGTAAGGCCCCGGTTCAGGTAGGCGTAATACCAGAGACGCTGCTCGACGAACTCCTCGTCGAAGGAGTAGTCGCCGAAGATTTCGGTGTCCGGAAAGAACTCGACGAGGGTTCCCGTCGGCTCCTTTGCCGAAGCGCCCTTCTTGGAGTCCTTGAGGGTCCCCTTCTCGAACTTCGCCTCGAAGAACTTCCCCTCCCGAAACGAGACGACCCGGAAGTGCTTCGAGAGGGCGTTGACCGCCTTGGTCCCGACGCCGTTTAAGCCAACCGAAAACTGAAAGACCTCGTCGTTGTACTTCGCGCCGGTGTTGATGATGGAGACGCACTCAATCACCTTGCCCAAGGGGATCCCCCGGCCGTAATCCCGGACCACGACCTTGCCGTCGGCAATCGCTATGTCGATCCGCTTGCCGTGTCCCATGATGTATTCGTCGATGGAGTTGTCGATAATCTCCTTGAGCAGAATGTAGATGCCGTCGTCGGGGCTACTTCCGTCCCCGAGGCGGCCAATATACATCCCGGTCCGAAGCCTGATATGCTCGATAGAGCTGAGGGTTTGTACTGAACTCTCGTCGTAGTGCCGTTGTGCCAGAGTAGTTTGTCCTATGAAGGAATACGAATGCGCATTCGGGTCTTGTTGCCCCTGATCATTGTTGTTCTTGCGGTCTCATGTCAATCCACACCGACTGCCGAGGAGGCCCCGGAGGCCGGGGCGACGGAAGCCGGGCCGGCGGCCGAGGACCTCGAGTCCCGGCTGGCGGAGCTTCGCCGGGAAAACCGGGAGCTTGCCGGGCGTGCCGCGGCCTCCGGAGAGGCCCTCGAAGAGCTAAAGACCGCCCTGGGGAGCGCCGTCGCGCCGGAGGAGGCAGGTCTCTCCCAGCGGGAGCTTCTCGGCCGGGCCCGGGCGCTCCGGCAGGAGAACCAAGCGCTTCGCAGGGTTATCGACGAGCTTCTCTATCTCGACACCCTCGGCAGGGTCGACTTCGCCGCCCCGGACCGGAGCGCGCCGGTCCCGAACCTTCCGCCGGAGACCCTGCCCGGGCGCCTGGAGGAGCTGCCGGAGGAGCCGCAGCAGCCCCCTGCGCCGCAGCCCCCGGAACCGCGGCCCATCCCCAGACCGACACCCCAGCCGACACCGACAACGTCGCCCCAACCCCGGAGCGACGGCTTCTTGGAAACCGAGCTTCTCGCCGTGCCACCGAGGTTTGCTCCCGCACGGCAGCGGCCGCCCCTCGGCGAGGTCATCCCTCTCCGCCTGGTGGACGACAGCCGGACGGTCTACGTCGACCGCCGCGCCAATTTCTTAAGCGAGTCTCCCATCTTCTTGGCGATGGAGGCGGCGGGGGGCGCCTTCGATTTGACCTTCTGGGGGGTAGCCCGGTATCCCGGCGAAGCCCCTCCCTTACAGGTCCGCTCGATCGTGGTTCTTACGGAGTCGGACCGCTATCTCTTCGAGACCCGGGAGGGAGAGTTCCGCCGGTACCTGGTTCGGGGCCGGCGCGCCGAGGTCTTTTCCCAGCCCTTCGGGCCGGAGCACGCAAGACTCGTCGATGACATAACAAAAGCCGACTCCGGGACGGATATTACCGTCACCTTCGTCGGCTCTCGTGAAAGTCGTTCGTATACCCTGTCGCAGCCCGACCGGGACGCGATACTCAACCTGGTGTACGCCCACCGGGCAGCCGGCGGCCGGCTTCCCTAGGAAAAACCCGCTTCGGCTCCCTCGTTCAGCTGCTTGGTTCGGCCGCCGCCGTTCGACGGCCCTCGCCTAGCCGGTAGGCGTCGCGATCGGCTCCGCTTCCTTGGCCTGCTTCGCCTTGGCCTTGGCCTTGGCTCGGAACTGAATCCTGTCGGTTCGAATACTCACGACAATATGGTCTCCGGGGCTGAAGCGGCCCCGCAGAATCTCCATCGAAAACGGATCTTCGATCTCTTTCTGGATTACCCGCCGGAGGGGCCGGGCGCCGTACTTCGCATCGAAACCCTTGCCGATCAGATAATCCTTTGCCTTCGGCTTGACCTCGAGAATAATCTCCTTCTCGGCGAGGCGAGTCTGAACATCCGCGAGGAGTATCTCGAGGATCCGGCGCACCTCGTCCCGGTTCAGGCTGTGGAAGACGACGATCTCGTCGACCCGGTTGATAAACTCCGGCCGGAAGAGCCGCTTGAGCTCGTTCATCGCCGAGGATTTGATCTCCCGGTACTCCATCATCTCTTCGTCGGTCTGGAATCCGACCGTCGACTCCCGAGAGATTTCTCTGGCCCCGGCGTTGGATGTCATAATCAGCACCGTGTTCCGAAAGGATACCGTGTGACCGAGGTTGTCCTGCAGCTGCCCCTCTTCGAGAACCTGGAGCAGGATATTGAAGACATCCGGATGGGCCTTCTCGATCTCGTCCAAAAGAACGACGCTGTAGGGCTTCCGGCGAATCTTTTCCGTCAGGAGACCGCCTTCGTCGTACCCGACGTACCCCGGAGGGGCGCCGACCAAACGGGAGACGTTGTGCTTCTCCATAAAGTCCGACATGTCGATCCGAACCAAGGCGTCGTCGCTCCCGAAGAGGAACTCCGCTAAGGTCTTCGCCAGGAGCGTCTTTCCGACCCCGGTGGGTCCGAGAAAGATAAAGGAGCCCATGGGCCGCTCCGGCGCGCTCAACCCGGTCCGGGACCGGCGAATAGCCGAAGCGATCGCTGCGATAGCATCATTCTGACCGATGACCCGCTTGTGGAGCTCACCTTCGATCTTTAAGAGCTTCTCTTGCTCGCTCTGGGCAATACGGGCAAGCGGTATGCCGGTAATGTCCGAGAGGACGTACTGGATGTCCTCCGAGTCTACGACGTTCTGCTCGGTCTTGAGGGTAACCTTCCACTGGTTGTTCATCTCTTCGACCTTGGCCTTCAGCTGTCGTACCTCGTCCCGGACGGCGGCCGCCCGCTCGTAGTTCTGGGAGTTTACCAGGGAGAGCTTCTCCGCGTTCAGCTTCTCGATCTCTTTCTCGAGATCCGCGATTTCCGTCGGCCGGACGCTATTGTGAATCCGTTTCCGGGACCCTGCCTCGTCGATCAAGTCGATGGCCTTGTCCGGGAGAAAGCGGTCCGGAATGTACCGACGCGAGAGGACTGCCGCAATTTCGAGAGCTCCGGGGGTATATGAGACGTTGTGATGCTCCTCGTAGCGCTCTCGAATGCCTTTGAGGATTTCCAGGGTCTCCTCCACCGTCGGTTCGTCGACGTAGATGGTCTGGAAGCGCCGCTCGAGGGCCGCGTCCTTCTCGATGTACTTCTTGTATTCGTTCAGGGTCGTCGCGCCGACACACTGAATCTCCCCCCGGGAGAGGGCGGGCTTGAGCATATTCGACGCGTCGATGGCACCTTCGGCGCCACCGGCTCCGATAATCGTGTGGAGCTCGTCGATAAAGAGAACGACGTTCCCCGCACCGATAATCTCCTTCATCACCCGCTTAAGACGCTCTTCGAACTCCCCGCGGTACTTGGTTCCCGCGATAAGGGAGGCGAGGTCCAGGGTAAGGACCCGCTTGCCGATAAGGACTTCCGGGGCGCTGCCGTCGATAATCTGCTGGGCGAGCCCTTCGACGATCGCCGTCTTTCCGACCCCCGGTTCCCCGATGAGTACCGGGTTGTTCTTTGTCCGTCGGGCAAGAATCTGGATAACGCGCTGAATCTCGCGGTCCCGGCCGACGACCGGGTCGAGTTTTGTCTCCCGGGCAAGCTCGGTAAGATCCCGGGAGAACTCATCGAGGGTCGGGGTGGCCTTCTTGCCGCTCCCGCCGCCGGTTCCCTGGGCGATGCGCCGCTTCTGCTGCGGGAGCTTCCCCCCGCCGCCGGCGGTGGCGCTTCCGCTGAGCTCGCCGATAACATCGCGCAGTGTTTCTATGGTGATGCTCTGCTTCGAAAGGTACTTTGCCGTTTCCCCGGTCGTCTCCCGCATGCACGCCAGCAGCAGGTGTTCGGTTCCGATATACTCGTGCCCGAGGTTTCGCGCCTCTTCCGCCGAATCCTCGAGAACTTTTTTGCCCCGGGGCGACGGGGGAACGTCGCCGAGAATAAAGCCGCCCCGCTTCTTCGGGACCGCCTTCTCGAGCTCGAGTTGCATCTTGGCCGGGTCGACCATCAGTTTTTCGAGGGCCTTGTACCCGAGACCTCCGCCCTCCTTCAAGAGGGCGAGCATTATGTGCTCCGGAAGAAGTTGGTCCGAGTGGAACCGCTTGGCCTCGTCCTGAGCAAGTATCGTGAGCACCTTTTGTGCCCGCTGTGTAAGACCTTTGAACATCTAAATCCCTTCCTCGTGTAAGCGCTAAGCCTCCAGACGGCGCTGCAGCAGAGCTGCTCGCTCCTCTTCGACCCGGGACTGATCCGTCGAACCCGCCGCATGGAGCACATGGGCGTGTTGAGACCAGTACAGCATCGACGTGACGTCCTCCAAGGACGCAGCCGACGTAATTCCCATGGAAACACCGAGGCGCAACCATGATAGATGCTCGAACGCCTCCAACCCGGTGAGGGCCGGTGAGCATCTCAGAAGGCCGAGGGACCGAAGAACCTTGTGCTCGGTTTCTCTTCGGCTCCCGGAGAAGAGGTCGGCCCGCGCTTCTCGCTCATAATGTACCAACGTCCGGGTCGCGTCTTCAACCTTTTGTAATCGGGCCTCTTCGGAGGAGACTCGATGGGAGCCGGCAACCTGGTAGAGATGACCGAGAGAATGGCTTCCGCCGCCGGAGAACCAGCGGACCGAAACCTCTCCGTCGAGAAGGCCGCCGAGAATCTCGTCTGCGGCGTCGAGGGCAACCAAACCTGGAAGATGGAGCGTTACAACGGCGTCGACGGTATCCCCCGTCCGCCTGGGGTCAGCTGTAAGGTAACCAAATTGGAGAGAAGAAGCAAAAGGGAATTTTGACTCGAGACGCTCTTCAAGCTGGGTCAAGGGGGAATAGCCGTGGCCGAAGTCAAGCCCCGGCCGGTGAAACCCGAGGCGCAGATGGTCCTCGACGTTGACCAATACCGAGAGCTGCCCGTCCTCCCGGACTAAGAGAAACCGGCCGGTAGCCTCGGTTTTCGGGGGAAGCAGGCTCTCCTCCATCAGGAACTGCCGCTCTAGGGGGGATGCGTCCCCGAGATCGAGGGTGTACCAGACCAATCCCTCATCCTCGAAGAAGGAGAGAATCCGCCCCGAGACCTTCGTAAGCCCGTCGGGGTCGAGACTCCCGGGGAACTTCTCCCCCAGAAGGTTTCTGCTGATGCTGACTCGAGATGCAATGACGACGTCGCTATCCGGCCCGGTGCCGGTCTTCCACCCATCGAAGCCCACCATCCAACGTTTGGTGGCCATCCGCTATTCCTCCAAGTCGATGCTGTTCAACGCATCCCGGAGTCGCGCGGCTTCTTCGTAGTTCTCGACCTGAAGGGCGGTTTCGAGCTCCATCCGAAGAGAGCTCCCTTCCATCAGCAGCTTACGATACCCGGACAACCGGCGGGGTAGGCGCCCACGATAGGCGCGCTCCCTCGTCTTTCGGAGAATAGCCGCGAGATCGACTTCGAAGGTTTCGTAGCAGGTTGGACACCCAACCTTTCCGGAGGCTGCGACGGCGGAAAGCGTGGCTCCACACTCCGGGCAGACGCGCTCGGTTTCCTCATCCTCGCCGACGAGCAGCGGCTCGCAAAGGTAAGGAACCGAAGGCGGCAGCCGGCTCGGACCGGCATCCACACCCATCTCTTCGGCACACGGCCGACAGAGTCGCTGCCGTGTAACGGTCTTACGTCGTTCGATAGAAATGTGGAAGGCGGCCTGGCGTTTCCCGCAGCAGTCACAGACGGGCATGTAGACATGGTCTCATTACTCTTTGATATACCAGATTACGGCCGCCGAATCAATGGCGCCGGAGGACTTCGACCGGTCGGGTGGCCGCGGCCCGTAGCGCCGGGACCAGCGCGGCAACCGTCGCGAGAAGAATGGTACCCCCCGCCACCAGAAGGAGGGGCCCGAAGGACAACCGGATGGGTACCGTCTCGAGATAGAAATCCTGGTTCAAGAGATCGACGGCTTGGACGGCCCCGGTGTGGAAGGGAGTCGCGACCCAGGCACCCAGCGCCGCGAGACGATCGAGGGTCCATTCGATCCCTAAGAGAATCGTGTTGATATTCACCGAGAGAAAGACCCCAAAAAGAAGGCCGACCGCGGCACCGAGCCCTCCGATCAGAAACCCCCCGGAGACAAAGAGTACGACAATGTCGGTTGGGGTCGCGCCGGTGGATTTGAGTATCCCGATCTCCCACTGCCGGTCGAGGACCATGATGACGAGGCTCGAAGAGATGTTGATCGACGCCACGACGACGATGAGCGCCATGATGAAGAGAAGCAGATTCTTGGTCGTCAAGAAGGACATATACCGGGCCCGCTCGGCGTCGAACCAGGTGTAGACACTCCAGTCGATTCCGGTAAGGTTCCGGAGCCGTCGGAGAATCCGCCGTCCTTCCGCCGCGTCTCCCTGCCGGAGAAGGGGGTTCTCCAGAGCGTAGGGAGCGTCGACCTTGATCCCGATAAGACTCCGGGAGGACGCCTCGGGAAGAAGTCGAGCCGCCGTCGAGAAGGGGAGAAAGATCCAGAGCCGGTCCAGCTCCCGGTAGCCGGAGGAGGCGACCCCGACGACCTCGAGGGTTGTAACCCGGGGGAGGAGGGCGCCGGATTGGGCGACCCGGGCGGTAAGGAGGCGGATTCTGTCCCCGGCACCTACTCCGAGACGCTCCGCCAGCGCGACGCCGAGAACGGCGTTCCGAGAGCCGCTTAAGTCGAAGGCTCCTTCGGAGATATCGATGTACCGCCGGAGGCCCGGGTCCTGGTCCCAGAGGTTCGAGGCGACCCCTCGGACCGTCACCCCCGCCCGCCCCTCCGGCGCGTACGCCAGGGCGACCCCCTGAATCTCCGGGGCACAGAGTCTTACTTCCTCGAGGGCGTTACACGCCTCGGCGCTTTCGAGGAGCTCTAGGGAATCTATGCCCCGGGGCGGACGCAACTGGATGTGATAGGTACCCGCCTCGATAAAGCGATCGACGATGCCCCGGATCATTCCGTCGGAGACGTGGAGTACGAGGACCAACGGTATAAGGCTCAGGCCGATCGCCAGGATCGCCGAGCGTAGCTCCCGGGTGCCGTTCTTGGCGACCAGACGCAGCGCGACCCGGAGGGGCCAGAAGGAGATCA
>CAYPUT010000073.1:0-14016 GCA_964413945.1 uncultured Spirochaetaceae bacterium | reverse complement strand
TACTGGGATCGTCGGCATGCGGCTTGACCGGTGTCACGGAATTGTCGTGCACCCCTACCGCGTCCACCGGATCTTCCAAGTAGGTTTTGATCTTGTCGATTCGGAGCTTTACCAACTCGTAGATCGCCGGGACCTTATCCCGCGACTCGAAGTAGTGCTTGACGTATCCGCACACCTCGTCGGTTATCTCGTCGATGTTTCCCTCGCTGTCGGCGTCGTGGAGCCCCATGAGCTCGTTTCGCAGCACCGCCACGTTGTAGTTCCGTACGTAGTCGGTGATTTCCTTGTCGGCTAAACGCTTATCCTGATGCTCGACTAAGACCTGCAACTCGTCCCGGAGAGATTCCGGCTCAACATTCAAAAGACGAACAAACTTGCGATAGAGGGATGACAATGGAAACCGGTTACTCATTGCTCAGACCCCGCCCCACCGCCGAACGATTTCCTACCGGAGGGCTTCCAACTGCTCCCGGGCGGCCCGGCCGACCTCGCTCATCGGATCGAGGGCAATCGCGTCCTCGAAGGTCGCCATCGCCGCCCCGAGGTTGCCCATTCCCGCAAGGGCCTGCGCCTTTAGCGCCGAGGCGACTTGTCGTTCGCTCGGGGTGCGTCCCGAGTGCCGGAGATACCGCTCCACCATCTCGATCGCCTCGGAGAATGCCGACAGCTCGAGCAGCACGTCCGCTTTGAGGAGGGCCCGCTCGTCGGCAAGGAAGCCGGCTTCGGCGTCGAGAAGCTGTAACGATTCCTGATAGTTGCCCGAGGCCCGCGCCGCCAAGGCTTGGAGCACCATAATGTCGCGTTGCTGATCCGCGGAAGCACCGGCCCGGGCTTCGGCAAAGAGGTTGTAGGCGCCCTGCGCTTGATTCTGTCGAAGGGCCCTGAGCCCTTCGGCGATGAGGCGCTCGCCGGAGTCGGTTTCGGTCACCTCATCGTAGCGCTCGGTGAGCAGCTGCCGGAACCGCCGGCTAATAGCCTCCCGGACGGCGTCCGAACGCGCTCGGCTGGTGGCCCGCCGGAGGGACGCAAGCTCGTAGGTACCCGGCCGGGCGATCCGGAGTATCCCTTCCCGGTGCCCTATCTCGACATAGCCGCCCGTTTCCAACCGAAGGACCGCCTCGTTTCGCAAGGTATTTCCGACCTCGACCCGGCGCCAGGAACCTTCGTTTCGGGTGTAAGCCTCTCCCTGGAGCAAAACGATTTCGAACTCTTGCGAGACTCCACCCTGGGGCACAAGAATCACACCGAGAATAAAGAGCGCAAGAAGCTTCCGTCGGATTCCCCCCCTGACGTAAACCATTACCCCTATAGTATATCATCCGTTAGAATGTCTGGGTGAAGCAATCGCGTAACCTCGTCGTCATCTTTCCGGACCAGTTAAACCTCGATTCCACCGCGCTTTCCGACTTTGACCCGGCCCTCGACCGGATTCTGATGCCGGAAAAGACGGCTTTTCGACCCGGGATCCACCCGAAGAAGGCCGCCCTGATGGTCGCCGCCTTCCGCCGATTCCGGGGGACTTTGGAGGCACGGGGATACACCGTCGACTACGATGCCGAAGATACCGTTGCCGCATCCCCGGCAGCGCCGGACTCTGCCGCCGACCTTGAAACCTCCTCCGGGAGCTCCTTCGAGACCCGGCTCACCGATTCTCTTCGACGGTACCGGCCGGAACGCGTCATCGCGACGCTCCCTGGAGATTACGCCCTCACGTCCGCCCTCGAGGACGCCGCCCGAACCCTGCAAACCGACCTCGAAATCCGTCCCGACGACTCGTTCTACGCCACGCCGGAAGAGTTCCGAGCTCATGCCGAGGGGCGAAAGCGCATGGTTTCCGAGTACTTCTACCGGGAGCTCCGAAGACGAAACGAGGTGCTGATGGAGGACGGCGATACTCCGGCCGGCGGCTCCTGGAACTTCGACAAAGCCAACCGGGAGAGTTTTTCGAAGAAATCCGGGCCACCGTCGATTCCCCCTCTCCCGCGGTTCCCGGAAGGTCCGCACCGGAGCTCTTCCATCGATACCACGGATCAGCCGATTACCCCGGAGGAAGCGATCACCCTCCTCGATCATTTCGTCCGACATCTTCTTCCGAGCTTCGGCCGGTTTCAGGATGCAATGTGGGATTCGGAATCCAATCTCTTCCACTCCCGGCTCTCGTTTGCCCTCAACACCCATCTATTGAGCCCCCGGACGGCCGTCTCGGCGGCTGAGAGGGCGTACCGGGAGGGCAACGCGCCGCTCTCCGCCGTCGAGGGGTTTATTCGCCAGGTGCTCGGGTGGCGGGAGTATATCCGCGGTGTCTACTGGCATTACATGCCCGGGTACCAAAGCCTCAACGCCTTGTCTGCGGATGCACCGCTTCCGGATTTCTTCTGGACCGGCGAAACCGAGATGCGATGCGTCTCCCGGGTGATAAGCGCTATTCGTGCTCACGCATACGCGCATCATATTCAGCGTCTGATGGTCGTCGGACTCTACGCCCTCCTGGCCGGGGTCGATCCATACGCCTTCCATCGGTGGCATCTCGCCATGTACGTCGACGCCTTCGACTGGGTGAGTCTCCCGAATGCCCTGGGAATGAGCCTCTACGCCGACGGAGGTCTCGTCGGAACGAAGCCCTATTGCGCCGGCGGGGGCTATATTAACCGCATGAGCAACTACTGCGGCGGCTGCCGTTACACACCGACGGCGGCAACGGGCGACGACGCCTGTCCCTTTACCGTACTCTATTGGGACTTCCTCCGGCGCCACGAAGAGCGCCTCAGCGAGAATCAACGGATCCAGCTACAACTTAAAAATCTTCGACGAAAACCCGCACCCGAGCTCCGGGCCATACAACGCCAGGCGGACGCCTTGCGGAGCGCCTCGTGACCCCCCCGGAGCTCCCGGGGCTCCACCCAACCCGGATAACCCGGCTGAACGATAAGGACGTCCGTTCTCAGGGAAGCTACGTCCTCTATTGGGTCCAGCGGGCCCAGCGGTCGGTGGACAACCACGCCCTCGAATACGCGATCGCCTGGGCGAACGAACTTTCGGTCCCGATGGTCGCCTGCTTCGGACTCTCCCGGGGCTATCCGGAGGCAAACCTGCGCCACTACGCTTTCCTCCTCGAGGGGTTGCGTGACCTCCGCCGGGGTCTCGAAGAACGAGGGATTGGACTGGTCTGCGCCTGGGGAAACCCTCCGGAGGTTGCCCTCCGGTTAGCCGAAGACGCGCGCCTGGTCGTCTGCGACGGCGCCTACCTTCGCCACCTACGGGAGTGGCGGGCCCAGGTAGCCCGGGAGTCGCCCTGCCGGGTCGATCTGGTCGAAACCGACCTCGTGGTGCCCGTGCGTCAGGCGAGCGACCACCGGGAGTACGCCGCCCGGACCATTCGAAAGAAGCTGATGGCCCAGGTCGCCGAGCTCGCCCACCTCCCGGAGCCCCAAGCTTCGGACCATCGGTCGGTGGAAACGGCCCGGCGGATCGTTGCTCCGGGGCTCGAAGCGGTCGCTTCCCTGGACACGGTTGCGGCATCTTCCTATCTTGAGGTCGATACCACCGTCCGGCCCGTCTCCGAGTGGTTTATCGGCGGCCAGACCGAGGCCCGGCGTCGGTTTGGAAGCTTTCTGTCCGAGCGCTTCGCCGACTACGACGAGCGGCGCAACCACCCCGCGGAGAACGTTACCTCGGGGATGAGCCCCTACCTCCACTTCGGGCACATCTCCCCGGTACGCCTGGTAATTGACGCCGAAGAGGCCCGGGGCGCCGTCCCCTCGGGGAACGTCGACACCTTCGTCGAAGAGCTCGTCGTCCGGCGAGAGCTCGCCTACAACTACTGCTACTACACCCGGGACTACGCCTCCTACGAGAGCCTCCCGGAGTGGGCACGGAGCACCCTTGCGGATCACAAGGGCGATGAGCGGCCGGCAGTCTACGACGAAGCGACTCTCGAGGCGGCCGAGACCCACGACGACTACTGGAACGCGGCGATGACCGAAATGAAGATTACCGGCTCCATGCACAACTACATGCGAATGTACTGGGGGAAAAAGATCCTCGAATGGAGCGCCGACCCAAAGGCCGCTTTCGAAACCACCCTCCGGCTGAACAACAAGTACTTCCTCGACGGCCGAGACGCCAACTCCTTTGCCAACGTCGGCTGGATCTTTGGGCTCCACGACCGTCCCTGGCCCGAACGGGCTATCTACGGCAAGGTGCGCACCATGACCGCTTCGGGCCTCGAGCGCAAGACGGACATCGCCTCCTACGTCCTGAAGGTCCGGCGCCTCGCCGAGGAGGCCCCGGAACGGTCGCCGGGTTAGTATATTCTCACTCGACATGAAAAACACCGAATCAGTCTGGGACTACCCCCGGCCACCGCGCCTCGAGGCAACGGATCTCTCTTTGAAGGTGCTCTTCGCCGGAGAAGTTATTGCCGAAAGCCGCAGGGGCTACCGGGTCCTCGAAACGAGCCATCCGCCCACCTACTACATCCCGAAGGCCGATTGCCGGATGGACCTCTTGACCCCGACCGACCGGCGGAGCGTCTGCGAGTTCAAGGGAGCCGCCCGGTACTACACGCTGACCGTCGGCGACCGCCGGGCGGAGAACGCCGTCTGGGAATACCCGACGCCGACCACCGCCTTCGCCCCGCTCAAGGACCACCTCTCGTTTTATGCCCAGACGATGGACGCCTGCTACGTCGACGGGGAAGAGGTGAACGCCCAGGAGGGGAGCTACTACGGCGGATGGATTACCAGCTGGATTACCGGACCCTTCAAAGGGGCTCCCGGGACGATGGGCTGGTAGCGGGCCGGGGGCTGGGGGCTGGATCCAGGCGCCGCGCGGCGGCGGCCGCGCGGCGGCGCACGGCTTACTCGATCCGCAGGCCGCTCTCGTTGTCGATAAAGATGGGGAGCCCCATTACCTCGTACCGGGAGAGATACTCGAAGGTCTCGTAGGGAGCTTCGCCGAGGTTAGCGTGGTACTCCTGAAGCGCCCGGTAGTGGCTCATCGGCATGACGATGCGGTTGAGGGAGCGTCCCCCCTCGAAGGCCTCCCGCTTGGCCCCGAGGATCTCGGCGAGGATCTCTTCCGGGCGGGGGGCCGCGGCGGCGTCTGATTTGCCGGCGCCTGGTGCTCCCTGCGTATTCGAGACCGGCGTTTCGCCGGCCTCGGAATGTTTGTTCTCTTTAGAAGAGCGAGAGCAGATTGTACTTACCGAAGATCGAGACGGCGATCAGGGAGATCGTCGCCATAATCTTGATCAGGATGTCCAAAGAGGGTCCGACGGTGTCCTTCAGCGGATCGCCGACGGTATCGCCGATAACGGCCGCGGCGTGGGCCTCGGAGCCCTTTCCGCCGTGGTGGCCTTCCTCGATCCACTTCTTTCCGTTGTCCCAGGCGCCACCGGAGTTCGCCGAGAAGAGAGCGAGCATAATGGCCGAGAGCGTCGTCCCGATCAACAGACCGCCGACGAAGTTCGCGCCGAAGACAAACCCGGAGACGATCGGCGTCAGCACCGCGATCAGCGCCGGCACCTTCATTTCCGCAAGAGCTCCGGCGGAGGAGATCTCGATACAGAGGCGATAGTCCGGGCGGCTTTCGCCGGTCAGAATAAGCGGATCTGCCTTGAACTGCCTCCGGACTTCCTGGACCATCTTCCGGGCGGCGTTCGCGACCGCCTCGATAAGGATTCCCGAAAATAGATACGGCAGCGCGGCGCCGACGAGGCCTCCCGCGAGGGTAAGCGGCTGGATCATGTCGAGAACCAGCACGAAGCTATTGATGTCGTCCCCGGGTCCCGCCTGAGAATAGAGGTAGGAGGCGAAGAGCGAGAGGGCCGCTAAGGCCGCGCTTCCGATGGCGAAGCCCTTACCGATGGCGGCGGTCGTGTTGCCGACGGAATCGAGCTTGTCGGTAATTTCCCGGACGTAGGGGTCGAGGCTCGACATCTCGCTGATCCCCCCGGCGTTGTCGGCGATCGGTCCGTAGGTGTCCACCGAAACCGTGGCGACGACAAAGGAGAGCATCCCGATGGCCGCCATCGCGACCCCGTAGAGACCGGCGACCGCGTTGGCGCCGATAACCGCGATTGCCAACACGATAATCGGCGCGAAGACCGACTTCATACCGACGGCCATACCCTGGGTTATCGTCAAACCGGTCCCTTCGCGGGAGGCGGCCGATATTCCCTGGGTCGGCTTGTAGTCGTAGCTGGTGTAGTACTCGGCAAGCTGCCCTATGGCGATCCCGGTTACGATACCGAGAACCGCGGCAATCCAGGGGCTCCAGATGCCGACGGCGAAGCCGAGCTCTTCGAGGCCCGTCGCCGGAATGTAGTAGTAGGTCAGGACGCCCGTTCCGATCAGGGTCAGAAGCGCCGAGACCCAGGTAGCCGTGTTCAGCTCCCGGTGGGGCTTCTCGGAGGCTTTCTTTGCGATCAGCGTGATAATCCCGAGGATACACGCCACGACGCCAATGGAGGCGAAGAGAATCGGGTAGGTAATCAGCCGGCCGACGAGCTCCCCCGAAAGCTCCCGGGGGGTGCCGAGACGCAGGTGGAACATGTAGGAGGCCAAGACGACGCTCGATATCAGGGCACCTACGTAGCTTTCGAGAAGGTCCGCCCCGAGGCCGGCGACGTCCCCGACGTTATCCCCGACGTTGTCGGCGATGGTCGCGGGGTTTCGGGGGTCGTCCTCCGGAATGTGGGCTTCGGTCTTGCCGACGAGGTCGGCGCCCATGTCCGCCGCCTTGGTGTAGATACCACCACCGACACGGTCGAACATGGCGATAATAGAGCACCCGAGGGCGTACCCCGATACGCTCATGGTAAAGGGAATAAAGTTGATGCCGAGCCAGTTGACCGTAACCGTCAGCTGACTCGGGTCGGTCTGCCCGAGAATCCGGCCGAGAACGAAGTAGACGATCCCGAGGCCGAGGAGCGAGAACCCACCGACGCTCAAGCCCATCACGCTCCCGCCCTGGAAAGCGACCTTGAGGGTGCTGCCGAGGCTCTTCGTCTCCCGGGCGCGGTTCGAGACCCGGACGTTGGCGAGGGTCGCGATCTTCATTCCGATCCATCCCGCCGAAGCGCTCATCAGGGCCCCAAGGATGAAAGCCGCTCCGGTGTACCAGGAAACCAGCACCCCGAGGGCAATCGCAATGAAGACGGCGATCGAAAAGATGGTCTTATACTCATGCCGAATGAATGCATCGGCACCTTCCTGGATAGCCCCGGCGATCTCCTGCATGAGCTCCGTACCGGTATCCATTCGCTTGACCGCGTAAAAGTTAATCGCGGCAAACGATAGGGCCGCAACAACGGCAACTACAACGAATCCCAACATAACCGACTCCTCTGTAAGGTTGACCTGGAGAGTATCATGTCCATACTCTTGTGACAATGGGAACTGAGTCGAGTTCGGATCGATCTGTCGACAGTGCATTACATACGATTGCGGGGTTTCCCTGGGAGCAATGGCTGCCGACGGAGGAGGCGGTTCTCTGCTTTATCCGAAAGGACGACCGGTTACTTTTGATGGTGAAGAAGCGCGGTCTTGGAGCCGGGAAGATCAACGCCCCGGGGGGACGGATCGAAGACGGCGAGACGCCCGTCGAAGCGGCGGTCCGGGAAACCGAAGAGGAAATCCTCGTCCGGCCCCACCGTCCGGAGCTCCGGGGGGAGCTCTCCTTCGTTTTTACCGACGGCTACTCCCTCCATGTCTACGTCTTCGTAGCCGACGGTTTCGACGGAAACCCCGGAGCGACCGAGGAGGCGGACCCCTTCTGGTGCCACGTAGACGAGATACCCTTCGACCGGATGTGGGAAGACGACCGCCACTGGCTTCCGAAGATGCTCGCCGGGGACCACCCGATCGGACGCTTTATCTTCGAAGGCGACACGATGCTCGACATGGAGGTCCGGCGGGGCCCCCGGTAGCTAGGCCGACTTCGACCCGGCAAAAAAGGCGAACCGGTTCCCCGCCCGGCGCTTTGCGCGATACATGGCTTCGTCGGCGTTCTTTATAAGCTCGTCCGTCGTGGTCCCGTCGTCGGGGAATCGGCTGATCCCGATGCTCGCGGAGACGCGCCGCTCTTCGCCCGCCACGATAACCGGGGCCGAGACGGCATCGAGGACTTTCCGAACCGTCTTTTCCACCGAATCGGTGCTCTTCACGTCCCTTATAACCGCGACGAACTCGTCCCCCCCGACCCGGGCGACGGTATCCGATTCCCGCAGCGTCGATTTGAGCCTTCCGGCGACTTCCTTAAGCACCTCGTCCCCGCTACCATGCCCGAAATCGTCGTTGATCGGCTTGAACTCGTCCAAGTCGATGTAGAGAACGGCGAACTGCTCGCTCTTCCGCCGAGCGAGGGGCAGGTAGTCCGCGAGAAACTCCGAAAGCAGGCGCCTATTCGGAAGCTCGGTCAGGTTGTCGTGGTGGGCCATGTGGCGGATCTGCTCGTTGGCCGCCCTCACCTCTTCGAGAATAAGCGAGTTGTCCATGGCGATGGCGATAAACGAGGCGAGAGCCCGGAGCGCTTCCACGCTCCGGTCGCTGTAGGCGAAGCGGTTGTAGCTCTGAACCGTCAACAGACCAACGATGCGCCCCCGCACCTGGAGGGGCAGGTAGACCATGCTTGCTGCGTGCTTCGACGGGACGCCCTCGGTCGACGATACGTAGGCGTCGAACTCCGCGGTCACGTCGTTCATCACGATCTCCCGGCAGTTCCGGATTACCCAGGCCCCGAAGCTGGTATTCGAGGTCACCTCGACTTCGAAGGGCGTCATTCGCTGGTTACTGTCGATAAAGAACCGGTAGTCGACGGTCTGGTTCTCCTCCCGGTAGATCGCAATGCCGAGAATCGCGGCGTCCATCAGCTGGTTGACGTGGCCGTATACGGTCTGCATGAGTCGCTCGAGGTCCAAGCTCGCGGTAATCTCTTGTCCCATCTTGGTGATAAGCGAGAGACGTTTATTCGCCTCCTCGAGCTCCTTCGATTTTTCCCGCAACTCGGCGTTCCGGAGCCGGTAGAGCTCGGCTTGGGAGGCGGCTCGATCCGCGGCGTTCTGGATGGCCAAATGCTCGAGCTTGAGCTCGGTATCCTCGTCGACGACGCTCCTTCGGCAATCGACGAACTTCCGGTAGTATTCGAGGGCTTTCCGGTAGCTCCCCTTCTGTTCGAGAATCTCGGCGATGTGTCGGTATATCCGGTAGACCCGGACCGTCGCACCGATCTCGCGACCGAGGGAAAGCGCCTCGTTGTAGGCCTCGAGCGCTCTGTCCAACTCCCTGCGCAAGGCGAAGAGCCGGGCGAGGTGCTGCTTCGACTCGAGGATCAAAAGTCGGTTGCCGATCCGTTGGGCCTCCGCGAGGGCTTCGCCGTGGAGGACTTCGGCTTGGCGATAGTGCTTCTTGTCCTGATAGTAGACGCCGAGATACGACGCAGTGGTAATCCGCGCTATGGTGTCCTCCCCCTTCCGGGCGAGGTCGTAGGCCAACTTAAGGTTCTCTTCCGAGATATCGAAACGGCCGAGCTTCCGTTGGGCGGCACCGACGTTCGCCAGAACCAGGGGCCGAAAGCGGGAAGCCTCGTCGTCTTCGGTAAGAAGGGAGAACGCCGAGAGAAAGTAGCCGAGGGCCTCGGCGTGGCGCCCCATCGACCGACAGACCTCTCCGATGCTGTTCATCGCGGAGATCTGCCGCTCCCGGGTTCCGGTGTCCTGCCCGATCCGCAGCTCTTCGTTGAAGTATTCGAGGGCGCTTTCGAGGTGACTCAAGCTGTGATGGGCTACCCCGAGACCGTTGAGGCACCGCATCTCTCCGTCGGTGTCCCCGAGGTTACGGAACTCGGAGAGGGCCCGGCCGAAGTGGCTCAACGCTTCTTCGAAGAGCGACTGATTCGCGTAGCCCCACCCCAGAGTCAGCAGGGCTTCGGCGACCCCCGGCGCGTAGGCGGCCTCCCGAGACCGGTTGAGCGCTTCGCCGGCGGCCGCTATTCCCTCATGAGGGTCGCGAAGGGTCGCTTCCCACGCCGCGTGGTTAAGATCGTCGATGGCGTGGTCGCGTTGCACGATGGTACACCGAAGGGCTTATACGGCGCCCTACTCCCAGAAATCCTGCATGACGCTGATCTCTCGGAGCTTCCGGATGGCCTTTTCCTGAATTTGGCGCACACGCTCCCGCGTGATGCCCAAGTACTTGCCTGTCTCCTCCAGAGTAAAGGGCCCTTCCCCGGATAGTCCGAACCGGAGTTGGATAATCTTCATTTCTCGCCGGCTCAGCTGTTTGAGCACTTCGGTAATGGTATCTTGAAGGGTAACGTGAAAGACCAGGTCGAAGGGTTGAGCCGAGGACTCATCTTCGATCAGGTCGGAGAGGCGGGTAAAGTTATCCTCGTCGACGGTTACGTCGAGGGAGGTTGTCTCCTGAGAAAGCTGCATGATCTCCGAGACTTTGGACGAAGACATGTCCAGATACCGGGATACCTCGCTGCTGTCGGGGTCCCGCCCGAGGTCCTGGGTCAGCTGCTTGGCGACGAAGTAGCACTTCTTGATGGTATTGAGCATGTGTACGGGAATCCGGATAACCCGGCCCTTGTCCGCCAATGCCTTGATAATGGCCTGACGAATCCACCACGTGGCGTACGTGGAAAAACGGCAGCCCCGGGTATAGTCGAAGCGCTCGACCGCCTCGATCAAACCGATGTTCCCTTCGTCGATCAGATCCAGAAGACCCAACCCCCGGTGCTGGTACTTCTTTGCTATCGACACGACCAACCGGAGATTCGAGTTGATCATCCGGTTCTTCTGGGTCCGAAGCTGCTCCTCCACCGGACGAATCGTCGCGCCTGCCTCTTTGGCTTCGTAGGCGGCGGTAATTTCCTCCCGAAGCTCCTGAATGGCGCGGCCGATCTGTTGCTCTTCGTCTACGGTAAGAAGGGGATAAACGGAAATCTGTTTGAGGTAAAAAGCGAGAGGATCACCCTCTATGGCCGGGGACGTACGTTCCTGACTATCCGATAACGTCTGCGATGGCGAGCGAGAGCGCCGTCTATTCATACGTTCGATTCATATTGCAGATACCCCGACGTATAAAACCTATGGCAGAATTTAGAAAATATCAAGGTTCTAATCAGCAAAGGTCCGTGAGAAACGTGTTAGCCCCTCGGAGCCCCGGACGGATCGATAAAGCGGTTGTTCTTCCAGACGCTAAAGAAGAGGTTGGCCCGTTGATTCGGGACCGCCGCTCCGAGAATACCCAGCTCGGTTCCGGGAGTTACGAAGTCCCCAACGTCGACGGTTAGGTCGTCGTTTCCGCCGTAGACGTAGATGTACCCGTCGGCGTTCTGGACAAAGACCACCCTTCCGAAGGCGGAATACGGCCCCGCATAGATGACACGCCCGGAGGATATCGACCAAACGGGATCCCCCTCCTGCCCTTCGATCACGATTCCCGGAAGCTTACCGTCCATCGGTGCGCGGGGTCCCGGATGGGGCCATTGACTCCCAACCTCTCCGGGGGTAATCGTCGCCGCGACCCGGGGAAAGCTGGTTCTCGTGGTAACCGGCGCTACCGCGTCGGCTGCTTGAGGGACGTAGAGGTAATCGCCGACCCGCAGAAGGGTGGACTCGGATCGCTCGTTCATATCCAAGAGCTCGTCGACGCCGATTCCATACCGTCTCGCGATACCGTAGTAGGTATCCCCGGGCTTGACCGTGTACTGACCGGGGACCAAGAGAACCGTTCCGACGGAGAGCCCCGTAGGATCGGCGATACTATTGATATCCACGAGGGTATCCACCGACACGTTGTACCGCCGGGCAATCGAGTAGAGCGTTTCACCCCGCTGCATCGTGTGCCGCAGGGGTTCGGCAGTCAGAGGAAGGGTTAGGATGATCGCCAGAAACAGAACGCGGACAGTCTTATCCAAATCCGAAGTATCCTCTCTTCCTTCCTATAGTCGGTAGCTGGGACCATAAACTCAAAAATCAAAGAGCTCCGGGCGGTACTCGAAATGCATGTTGTCGAAAAAGAGCCACTTGCCTCCCCGGTAAGAGCCTTCCCCCTCGAAGGCATCTACAACCGGCTGCGGATGTCGTAGAGCGCGTCGGAAAAGGCAGGGCTCCTCGGGAAGTAGGCGTCCCTCTGCCCAGGCGAACCAGCTTCCGTCGATGCGTATGGCCCGGTCGGGAAAAGCAGCGGACAGGGCATCGAGGTGCCGCCGGGCCGTCGTAAGCTCCTGCAACCTCTCCTCGGCTGCCACGAGCTCGGCCACCGGGGCCCCGCCGGTTACCTCCACTGCCTCAGATTCGTTCTCCGTAGCGGCGACGGTCGGGACGATATAAAAAAGAATTATCAATCCGATAAGGCTTCTCATTCCCTTGAATGTACCAACCGTTTCGCGATTCGACTCGAGAAGAGTGGGCGGAGAACGCCCGAAAACCGAAACCACCGTCAGATTGAGGCTTGCCAAAAGCTCCAATTACCTTTAAAATAGCAAAATAAATATTAAGTGAACCAATGGGCTTGCCAAGCGGGGGCAGAAGCGCCGCCGTGTAGAGATAAAGGGAAAAAAGGGGGGGGAGGAAGTGAGTCAGTCTGTCTTAGTCGTAGAAGACGAGGCCCTGGTGGCGGAGTTCGTATGCGCCTTGTTATCGGATCGGGGGTTCGTCGCGAGCTACGACCTTACCGGGGAGGCCGCCCTCGAGCGCCTTGGGAACGGAGAGCGGCCGGACCTGGTGTTGATGGACATCCACCTCGGCCCGGGGCACATAGACGGCGGGGCCGCCGCGCGCCTAATCAACGAGCGGCACGGCATTCCGGTCGTCTTCTACTCCGCCCGGGAAGACGCCCTCACCCTGGCAAAAACTCGGGAGCAAGACTGCTACGGCTACGTCCGCAAGGGCAGCGGATCGGAGGAGTATCTCGTCCGGTCGATTAGAGCCGCGCTCCACCGGCACGCCGTTGTCCGAGAGCTCGGCGAGGCCCTCTGCATCAGAAAGATCCAAGAACAGGAGGCGAACCACCGGATTCGTAACGGGTTCACTATGGTCCGGTCGTTCCTGCAACTCAAGCAACAGTACGCCGAGGTGGAGTGCGACTTGTCGGATGTCATTGCCCGGATCGAGGCGCTCGCCAAGCTGCACGAGTTGATGTCCGCCGAGACAGACGGAGGCGCCGTGGAGCTCCGGACGCTCCTTACGGGGACCATAGAACGGGTCTTTGCCGCAGCGCCCTTTCCGGTCAAGAGTAGCTGCGATGTCGGCGATCTATCTCTTGGTTACCAAGATGCCCGGGCCTTGAGTCTGGTCGTCGCGGAGCTCGCGATAAACGCCGTCAAGCACTGCTTTTCCGCCGACGGAGAGAACGTGTTCTCTCTCTATTCGGTCGCTTCGCCGCCCACCGAAGAGGACCCTGAGAGTCCGGAGGGCATCAACATCGTCGCGGACATGGAGGGCTTTCCCATCGACGAGGCGGTGAACCTGGACGACCCGCCGACCCAGGGTCTCCGCATCATCCACGCCCTGATACGCCAGATCGGCGGCAGCTTGAAGATTCGCCGAACCCCGACGCCGCGGTTTACCATCGGTATTCCCGCCGATCGGCTGCTTCGGTAGCGTTTCCGTTGTCCGCCGCCGTCAATACCCCGGCGGCCGCGATGGAGTAGAACCTGAGTCAGAGGCGCTTCTTGTGAACCGGGCGAGGGGGATAAAAGATACCCCGCCGGGAGTCGTTCCCGGTCGGGCTGGGCAGTCGCGGAGCCGCAGGTAACAAAAGGCTTCGCTGACCGAGCCGGCATCCCCGCGGCCAATACCCCGTCAACGAGCCCCACTGGAGTTCTCCGCGTCGGCACTACGTTTGAGTCAGAGGCGCCTTTCGTCACCTGCGGCTCTGGGTACGGCTGGGCAGTCGCCGCGAAGCGGCATCTGCCGGACATTCTGGTCCATCGCCGATGGACATAGGTCGGGCTGGGCAGTCGCCGCGAAGCGGCATCTGCCGGACATTCTGGTCCATCGCCGAT
>CAYPUT010000072.1:0-14260 GCA_964413945.1 uncultured Spirochaetaceae bacterium | reverse complement strand
AGCTCGGGGCCCTTCTCGCGATCTCGGAATCTCTCGAGGGACATCCTTTTTCAGATCTGGTGTATCCGTCGCTGTCGCCCCCTGACTGGCGCTCGAGCCTGGAAAACGGAGGGCGGGTGGAGGTGACCCTCGCCGGTCCCGAAGGTCACTTGGCCCCGGTGTCCCTCCGACGGGCCACAGCCCCGGAAGCGGCGCGGGAAAGCGGCTGGACCGTAGTGGTGGAGGATCGCTCGGCCCAGGACCGTCTGCGCCACGAGCTCGCGACGGTTCGGGAGAACTATGCGACCCTGGCAGACACGGTAACCGAGGCAATCATCCAGATCGACCACAGCTTTACCGTCTCCTTTAGCAACAATTCCACGAAGACGATTTTCGGGTACGAGGCGGAAGAGCTCTTGGGACAGGATCTCGGAATCCTGTTTCCCGAGAGCCGGGTATCGAACTATCGCACCCAGATCGACAAGTACTTCTTTATCGACGCCGGAGACCGCCGGGGGAGCGGACTCGGGAACTCCATCGAGATGCTCGGCCGGAGGAAGAACGGCGACGTCTTTCCCCTCGAGATATCCTTGGGGAACTCGAAGGGCGTGGGGGACAGTCGGGTTCTGACCTGCATTCTCCGAGACATAACCTTGCGGAAGAACGACGAGCGGAAGCTCCGTTTTCTCGCGTATCACGACCAACTGACCGCTCTGGGAAACCGGGACCGCCTGAGCCAGAGCCTGGGTCAACTCATCGCCGAGATCCAACGCCAACCGGACAGAAAGGCCGCGCTGTTGTTCCTGGATCTCGACGGTTTTAAGAAGGTGAACGACAGCCTCGGCCACGAGATGGGGGACGCCATCCTGAAGGAGACGGCAAAGAGGCTTACGAACTGCCTCCGGCAGGACGACCAGATCTACCGTTTTCAGGTTCGGGATATCTTCCGCCTCGGGGGTGATGAGTTTACGATCCTCCTTCCTTTTATCCGTAAGCCGGAGGATGCGGCGATCGTCGCCCGGCGGGTAATCGACCAGATTCTTCGGCCCTACGAGATGGCGGGGTACGGCCCGGTGACGAACATCAGCATGGGCGTAAGCGTCGGGATCGCCCTGGTCCCGGAGGATGGTATGGACCAAAACACCATCCTGAGGAACGCCGACGCGGCGATGTACAAGGCGAAAGAGACGGGAAACCACTACGCCTTCTTCCACAAGGAGATGAACAACAAGGCCCTCGCGCGCCTTGTTATCGAAGAAGGGCTCCGGCGAAGCCTCGAGAACAACGACTTCGAGGTTCACTACCAGCCGATCTGCACCTCCTCCGGAAAGGTGGTCGGCCTCGAAGCGCTCCTGCGATGGCAGGACGTCGAGGGGAATCAGGTTCCCCCGGACCGGTTTGTCCCCGTCGCCGAAGACTCCGGGCTTATCCCGGCAATCGGGAAGCTGGTTTTGGAGACCGCCTGCTTCCACCTCCGGCATCTCCACAACAGCGGATACCCGGACCTCTTTGTCGCGGTAAACCTTTCGGCCAAACAGCTCGAGCAGCGGGAGCTTCCGAAGATGGTCCGCCGGATTCTGAAGAAGACAGGCCTCGAGGCGAGGCACCTGGTTCTCGAGCTTACCGAAACCGCGATTATGAAGGCGCCGGAACAGGCAATTCAGGTGCTCCGGGGGCTGAGCAAGTCGAGCCCCGGGATAGGGCTCGCCGTCGACGACTTCGGGACGGGGTACAGCTCCTTAAGCTATCTGAGTCAGTTCCCCGTGGATATTCTGAAGATAGACCGGGACTTCGTGATCAATATGACGAAGGCGTCGAACACCAAGATCGTCAACAGTATCGTGAGTTTAGGCCACTCCCTCGAGATGAAGATAGTCGCCGAGGGAGTGGAAACCGAAGAGCAACTCGCCCACTTAGAGGAACGGGAATGCGACCTTTACCAGGGCTACTACTTCGCCAAAGCGCTACAGTTCTCGGAAGTTGCCCCTTTCGTCGCGTCGCACCAACCGTAAGAATTGACTTCTTTCTTGCCGGACTTCAGCGCCGGTTTCCTCCGCGCCCGTTTTGCTTTAGAGTGTTACGAAACGTCGGCCGACGGTACAACGTCATAGTGGCTACGCAATGGAGGCTTACATGAACGCTTCGGAGTACACGGGACAGGGTGCGGGTGCAATCGCGGTGATAGTCCCGCTGGTCATCGTTTTGGTGATGATTATTTCGGGGTGGAAGATCTTCACCAAGGCCGGCAAACCCGGCTGGGCGGTCATAATCCCTATCTACAACATCATCGTCTTGCTGCAAATCGTCAAGAAACCCGTATGGTGGCTGGTTCTCTTCCTGATACCGGTGGTCAACCTGGTCATCATGATCGTCGTCGCGTACCTGATGGCGAAGCACTTCGGGCAACCGGGATGGCACGTGGTTCTCTACGTCTTGTTGCCCATTCTCTACCTTCCGTATCTGGCGTTTTCTTCGGCTCAATACCAAGAGCAGATATAGGTACTGCGCGTAGATTGCAGAACCGTACGCTACGGAAACGACAAACCCGCCCTGTAAGAGGGCGGGTATCTACGTATTGCGCGCTTCCCGGACGATACCCACCGCCTCGGTAATCAAGCTACCGACCGTCGAAAAATCGCCTTCGCCGATGGCTTTCGAAGGCACTATCCAACTACCACCGCAGGCTAAGATCGCCGGAATTCTGAGGTACTCCGCCAAATTGTCCTTGGAGATTCCGCCGGTGGGGATAAACCGGACCATCCCGTAGGGTGCCGCGAGGGCCTTGATCATCGCGATGCCCCCGGAGGCCTCGGCGGGAAAGAACTTGACCGTAGTAATGCCGAGGTCGAGGGCGCTCTCGATTCCCGTCGGGTTGTTGATCCCCGGCGTAATCGGTATACCGCGCTCGAGACAGAACTCCACTACCTTGGGGTTGAACCCCGGGGTGACGACAAAGGACGCCCCGGCGTCCAGCGCCGCCTTGGCGTTGTCCACCGTCAAGACCGTTCCTGCCCCAACCAGTACCGAGGGAACCTTCTTGGTCATCCCCCGGATCGACGCCTCGGCGGCGTCGGTGCGGAATGTCACCTCCGCGACGGGAAGCCCCGATTCGGCGAGGGTCTCCGCGAGAGGAACCGCTTTGTCCACGTCTTCCAACTTGATAACCGGGACCAACCCCGCCTCGCCGAGGCGAGCAAGCACATCTGCCATTAGTGTCTCCTACCGTTCTACCCGGGCGCTCTTCCCGGCGACCAGTTTTTCGACCTCCCGGAGGGACGCCATCGAGGTGTCTCCCGGGGTCGTCATAGCGAGCGCGCCGTGGGCGGCGCCGTAGTTGATGCATTCCTCCGGGGTCTTCCCGGTCAGAAAGCCGTAGATAAGCCCCGAGGCGAAGCTGTCACCGCCGCCGACCCGGTCGAAGATCTCCAGGTCCGGGCGATGCTCCGCCTCGAAGAAGTCTCCGTCGTAGTAGAGGATCGCCCCCCAATCGTTGACCGTCGCGCTCTTGACGTCCCGGAGGGTCGTCGCAACCGCCTTGAAGTTCGGGTACTCCTTCGCGACCGCCTCGATCATCACCTTGAACTTATCGACCTCGAGGCCGACGACGTCTTCGTCGAGACCCGGGACGGAGAAGCCGAGAGCCTTGGTAAAGTCCTCTTCGTTCCCGATCATCACGTCGACGTAGCTCGCGATCTCTCGGTTGACCTCCTGCGCCTTCTCGGGACCGCCGTTGGCCTTCCAGAGGGACGCCCGGTAGTTAAGGTCGTAGCTTACGATGGTGCCGTTTGCCTTTGCCGCCTTCATCGCGTCGATGGTGACCTCGGGAGTGGTTTCCGAGAGGGCCGCAAAAATGCCGCCGCAGTGGAACCACCGGGCACCCTCTTCTTTGAAGATCTTGTCCCAGTCGACGTCGCCCCGCTTTAGCTTCGATGCCGCGCTATTTGCACGGTCGGAGACACCGAGGGCGGCCCGGACCCCGTACCCCCGCTCGGTAAAATTCAGACCGAGGCGAACGTCCCGGCCGATACCGTCGTAGGGAAACCAGACGATGTGGGAGGTATCCACGCCACCCTGGTTGATAAAGTCCAGGAGCAGGAGTCCCACATCGTTCTCCGGGATCGCGGTGACGACCGCGGTGTCCATCCCAAAGCACTTCTTGAGGCCCCGGGCGACGTTGTACTCCCCGCCCCCTTCCCAGACCTGAAAAGTCCGGGCCGTCTTGATCCGGGAATCCCCCGGATCGAGGCGGAGCATAATCTCGCCGAGAGATAGCTCGTCCCACCGACATTGAGCCTTGGGCTTTAACGTCAAACCTGCCATGAGAGACCTCCGATAAGCTGATGCGCAGCGAATTTGTACATTACGACCACTCCTATCCCCTGTCAACCTTGGGTACACTGGCGGTATGGACGCTTCCCTTCTCTACTATCAAAACGCGTATCGTGCCCGGTTTTCCGCCGAGGTTCTGTCGGTGGAAAATCGAGACGGCAAGAGCTGGGCCATCTTGGACCGGACCGCCTTCTACCCCGAAGGAGGCGGGCAGCCCGGGGACCGGGGTCGGATCGGTCAGGCGGCGGTCCTCGACACCCGGAAGGAGGGCTCCACGGTTCTGCATCTTCTGGACCGGAGCCTCTCCCCGGGGCGGTTCGACTGCGAGATCGACTGGGGTTACCGCTTCGACTACATGCAGCAGCATACGGGGCAGCATATCGTCTCCGGATGCCTCTACCGGAACCACGGGATATCGACGGTGGCGATCCACCTTGGGGAGGACATTACGACGATCGAGACCGACCTGGCCGAGATAGACGACACCGTGCTCGAGGCGGTCGAGGCGGAGTCGAACGAGCTTATCCGGAAGCATCTTCCGATTTCGACCGAATGGCGAAACGAAGAGGACATTCCGACGGGGGAGCTTCGGAGAACACCGAAACTGAGGGGGACCATACGCATTGTCTCCATCGGCGACTTCGACCGGGTCGCCTGCGGGGGCGTCCATACCGGAACGACCGCCGAGGTTGGGTTGATCAAGCTTGCCGCAGCAGAAACCGTTCGGGGCCGCATTCGGACCGTCTGGAAGATCGGCAATCGGGCTTACGAGGACTACCGGCTGAAGCACCGGACGGTGAGCGCCCTGGGGACGCTGCTTTCGAGCCCCCCGGAGGAGATCCTCGACCGGGCCCGGCAACTCGAGGAGAGGCTCCGGTCGGCGGAGTACCAGCGGAGAGAGTTGGAGCTGGAGTTGACTCGCCGCCGGGCCAAAGAGCTCGCCGAGGGAGCCGAGCGACCGGCCGCCGGGGAGGTTCGCGTTCTCGGCGCCGTGGTCGAGGACCCGCATGTGGATTTTTCCGAGCTGATGAAGCTCCTTTCGGAGAAAAAGGGGCTGGGAGCCGTAATCGTCTACCCCGGAGAAAAGAGCGTCCAGTGGGGGATCGCCGACGGAGGGGGAGTCGGTATCGACGGGAATCGGCTCCGGGAGGAACTTCTCGCTCCTTTCTCGGCGAAGGGCGGGGGAAAGGCGCCTATCTGGCGGGGGATGCTCCCCCGGCGGGAAGACGGCGAGGCTTTCGTGGAACGGGCAGTGGAGATTTTTTTTGGTAAATCCCGATAACGCCCGATATAATTGGATGAGGGAGTCTATACGTGGCACAGAACACGAGCATCAAACGGACTGCGCGGGAGCTCCTCGACGCGATTCGGCGCATCGCGGAGGTCAACGACATAAACATCCTCTTGGAGAGGGTACTCCGGGAGGCGCGGCTCTTCGCCGGCGCCGACGCCGGAACCCTCTATCTCCGGGAGGGTGACCAGCTCTATTTCAGCTATATCGAAAACGACACCCTCTTTCCGGAAGGATCCACTTCCAACGCGAAGGACAAGTACGTCTACTCGAACAATTCGGTGGGCATAGACCGGCAGTCCTTGGCGGGGTACGTCGCCTCGACCGGAGAGCCCTTGATGATAGACGACGTCTACGACATCCAGAGCTCCGTGATCTACTCCTTTAACCCCTATTACGACAAGGTTACCAACTACAAGACGACCTCTATTCTGGTGGTCCCTTTGGTTCTCGCGGGGAACAAGACCGTTGGGGTACTCCAGCTGATCAACAAGAAGGACAAGACGGGGAGAATCGTCTCGTTTACCGCCGACGACCGAATTTTTATTACCTACTTTGCCCAGCACGCGGCAAACGCGATCAAGCGGGCGGATCTCTCCCGGCAGATGATTATGCGCATGGTCGAGATGGCGGAGATCCGGGACCCCCACGAGTCGATGCAGCATGCCCGGCGGGTCGGGGACTTCTCCCTCGAGCTCTACGACCGGTGGGCCCAGGCCCACGGGGTTGCCCTGAACGAGCGAATCTTCAAGAAGGACATCTTCCGCAGCGCGGCCATTCTCCACGACGTCGGGAAGGTGGCACTAACCGACCGGCTGCTCCACAAGAAGGAGGAGTTCTCGGAGGAGGACAAGGTCGAGATGTACCGCCACACCATCTACGGGGCCCGGCTCTTCCGGAACAAGGAGTCGGTCTGGGACCGGATCGCCTACGAGGTGGTCCTGAACCATCACGAGCGGTGGAACGGCAGCGGCTATCCCGGCCACGTCAAAGACCTCTATCAGGGAAGCATTACCCTGGGAAAGGGTAAGCAGGGGAAGGAGATTCCCCTCTCCGCCCGGATCGTCGCCGTGGCCGACGTGTTCGATGCCCTTATCTCCCGCCGGAGCTATAAGGAAGCCTGGAACGTTGAATCGGCTCTGACCTACACTCGGAAGCAGGCCGGAAAGCTCTTCGACCCGGAGCTCGTCCAACACTTTCTCGCGATCCAGGACGTCATAGAGGCTATCATCGATAAACACGCGGAGGGTTGATATTTATCTTAAATAGGGGTAAAATCTCTATTTAAGATGAAGAAGTCAATATGGGTGGCGAGCCGGGGGCTCTCGTTCTTCCTCCTCGGGGCCGTCATTCCGGCGGCCGCCAAGGTGCTCCACAACACGCTAATTGCCGACGCGGTCGTACTGCTCGTTCTCGCCGTCGTGTCTTGGCTTGCCGCCCTCAGTCTCTACCGCCAGAGGGAATACCGCAGGTCTCTCGAGGCGGCGAACCGACAGGCGGAACAGGCAAGCCTCGCGAAGGGACAGTTTCTCGCGAACATGAGCCACGAGATCCGAACCCCGATGAACGGGGTAATCGGCATGCTCGAGCTCCTTCTCGAGACGCCCCTCTCCTCGGAGCAACGGGAGTTCGCCCAGATTGCCCAGGATTCCGGCCGGTCTCTGATCGGGGTAATCAACGACATCCTCGACTTCTCGAAGGTCGAGGCCGGAAAGCTGGACTTCGAGACCATCGACTTCGACCTTCGGATCCTGGTCGAGGACGTGGCCGGCATTATGGGATTGCGCGCCTTCGAAAAAGGGATAGAGTTTGCCTACTACATCGGCGAGCTCGTCCCCCACGCCCTGAGGGGAGATCCCGGGCGAATCCGTCAGGTCATCAACAACATCGTCGGCAACGCCATTAAGTTCACCGAGGTCGGAGAAGTCTACCTGGAGGTCGACGCCCGCCGGCAGTCGGGTCGGAGGGTTGAGCTCCGTTTCGTGGTTCAAGACACCGGTATCGGTATTCCTCCGGAACAGCGGGACCGGCTGTTCGAGTCCTTCTTTCAGGTCGACAGCTCGTCGACCAGGCGGTTCGGCGGAACGGGGCTGGGGCTAACCATCGCGTACCAACTCGTGACGATGATGAACGGCTCCATACAGGTAGAAAGCACCGTGGGTGTGGGCTCCTCGTTTACCTTCACGTTGGAGTTGGAGAAACAGGAAGCCCTCCCCCGTATCTATTCGGAGAGTGTCGGAATGCTCGAAGGCAAACGGATTCTGGTTGTAGACGACAATCAGACAAACAGAAAAGTTCTAAGGTGTTACCTCCGGGAGTGGAATTGCGAGATTCTCGAGGCGGCGACACCGACAGCGGGTCTCGAGCTCGCCGCCCAGGCGTCGGTTTACGGGAGCATCGACGTCGCGATTCTCGACTTCCAGATGCCCGGGATGGACGGCCGTGAGCTCGCTAAACTCCTCCGGGACCGCCCGGATATCGAGGTGGGCTCGATTCTTCTCGCGACCTCTCAAGCAACCCGGGGGGAGGCGGAGGCGGCCCTCCGGGCGGGAATCGACGGCTACCTTACCAAGCCGATTCGCAAGTCGGAGCTGCAGAAGAGTCTCCTCCGGCTGGTCGCCGGCTCTTTTCGCAACAGCGACGAAGAGGGAACCGCCGTCGACTCCGCCGCTCCGACGCCCGGGACCTGGCGCCGCCGAAGGCCGATAGAGATTCTCGTCGCCGAGGACGACCGGATAAATCAACGGGTAACCCAGCGCCTCTTGGAGAACCTGGGCTACGTTCCGGAAATCGTCGCGAACGGCCGCCTGGCCCTCGATCGGGCCGTAGCCAAGCGCTTCGACCTAATTCTTATGGACATTCAGATGCCGGAGATGGACGGAATTACCGCGGTGCGGCGACTCCGGGAGGCCGAGGAAAGGGCCGGGACCCACACCCCGGTGATCGCCCTTACCGCCCACGCGATGAAGGGCGACGTCGACGCCTGCCTGGAAGCGGGTATGGACGACTACATCGCCAAGCCGGTGCGTCCGGATCAGTTGGGCAAAATGATCGAGGCGCTGCTTCCCGCCTACGCGTCAGTCCCTACCGCTCCCCCAACTCTTCGATCGTCGTATTGAGGGCGTATTCCAGGTCGAGGAGCGCGGCGGTGTAGTTGGACTTTTCCTGGAGAAGCTGCAAGCGGGCGTCCTGGAGATCCTGCTCGGCGTTCCGGACTTCGAGAAGCTCCCGGCTCCCGACGTTGTACGCCTCGAGGGCAAGCTCGTAGGCCCGCTCCGCCAATTCCACGTTAAGCTCTTGCACCCCGATCGAGACCCGGGGTCGTTTCCAGACGGTTTGCCAGGCTCCGGATCTCTATTTCCGCCCTCTGGGTTGCCAGCACCAGTTGGTTCTCGAGCTTCGCGAGGCTCGTGCGCTCGTCGGAAATCCGGACCTGGGCTTGTGAACCGGGAACCAGGCCGTCGAGGGGCTGGATGATCGAGATGGTAAACGCCCCTTGGGGTTGGATCCAGTCGTTCTCGAGGTCCTCGAACCAGGGGTCCCGGAAAGGATCGTTGACGAAGGTCGGATCCGCGACGAAGCCGAGGGAGAGAATAGGATAGAGGGCGGCGGTCTGGGCCCGGACGACCCCTTCTTGAATGCGCAGAGTCTGCCGAAGCTCCTGGAGGTCCGTACGGTCCATCAACCTCTCGGCGATCAACCGGTCGGGATCGAGGGAGACAATCTCCGGCTCGATCGTTCCCTCGAGATCAATCTCGGTCCCGATATCGAGGCCGAGAAGCTGGGCGAAGCCGAGTTTGGCCTCTTCGAAGGCCAGCCGGAAGTTCCCGACCACCGGGCGCCGGGACTCCAGAGCAACCCGGGCGCTGAGAAGGGTAAACTCGTCGGCGACTCCGTTCTCGAAATTGATTTGGGTTCGCTCGTATTGCTCCCGGGCAATCTCTACCGCCTCTTCGGCGATTTCGATCTGCCCCTCCAAAACGATAAGGTTGTAGAAGGCCTTTCGGACATCCCGTTCCAGCAGCTTTCTCGCGTCTTCCACCGCGATGACACCCCGCTGGTAGTCGAGGATCGCCAAACGAATGCCCTCGAAGAGCTGGAGGGTAATGTTCAATTCTGCGCTCAGGCGCCCCTGGACGCCCCACCGGGGTGCTCCCCCCCCGGTCTCGGGGTTCGTCTGAGCCTCGTTGTACCGGAGGAGGGTTCCGCCGACGCTGGTGTCCGGCAGGAAGCGGTTCCAGACGCTGTTCTTTTGCCGGCGTGATATCTCCAAATCGAGACGTTCGTTCTCCAGGGAGAGGTTGTTTTCCAGGGCAAGCTCAACGGCCTGATCCACGGTAACGAGGCGAGCTTCTTGAGTCTGGCCGCGCGCAAAGCCAACGACAAGGACGAAAACCGCGCCGAAAACCACGCGTCTACACTGCATCTCATACCTCCGGGATGTGGGTAGAGATATCGCCACACGGGAGGCTCGAGTCAAGGAAAACCGATTATCGAAATGCCCTGCATAGGGGACGCAGTTCTCACAAAACCTTAATATAACATCGGTATCTTCCGGTTGTGGCCGTTCCCACGATGGAAGTGGCCGACGATACAAGCTCGTAGTAAGGAGGAATCGACTATGAAGCGCACAGTATTCGCCTTGATGGCCGTTGTTATCGCTACCGCCCTGGTCTTGGTCTCGTGCGGAAAGGCCGAGCCGGAGCTCGGGAGCGAGGAAAATCCGATTATTTGGGCCCTGGTGCCCTCGGGCGAGACCCAGGAAATCGTCGCCGGTGCCGACGATCTCGTCGCGATGCTGGAAGAGGAGACCGGGCTCTATTTCGAATCCGTTGTCGCCACCGACTATTCCGGCGTTATCGAAGCTCTTGCGAGCGACCCGCCGGCCGCTCACATGGCCGCCCTAAACACCTTTGGCGCCATTCTCGCCGCCGAGCGCGGGGTCGCCGAGGTTGCACTGGTCGCGGTACGCCGGGGCAGAGCCTTCTACGACGGACAGATTGTCGCCGCCGCGGACTCGGGGATCACCTCCCTCGCAGACCTCGAGGGAAAGACCTTCGCGCGCCCGGACCCCAACTCCACCAGCGGCTGGATCGTTCCGCAGATAGTCCTCGCCGCCGCCGGTGTCGATCCGCAATCCGACCTCGAAGTTCTCGACGCGGGTAGCCATCCGGCGGTCATTTCCGCCGTCTACTCCGGCAGCGCCGACGCCGGCTCCAGTTACATCGACGCGCGGGCGGCAATCCAAGACGACAACCCCGACGTCATGGAAAAAGTCGTGGTCATCGAGGAGTTCGGCCCGATTCCGAACGACGGAATCCAGTTTTCGACCCAGATGGATCCGGAGATGGTAGAGACGATTACCCAAGCCTTTCTGGACATCGCGGCAACCGAAGAAGGCGCCGCGGCCATGGACTCGGTCTACAGTTGGAACGAGGTAGTCCGGCAAGGTGACGACTTCTACGACCCCTTTCGGCAGATCCTCGAAGCCAGCGGCTTCGACATCGAATCCTTCGTCCAATAGACTGGATACCAACAGCGGGCACGGCTTCGGGAAGACCGAGGCCGTGCCTTTCTCTAGAGGCCCGGAAGACATGCTGGAAATAAAGAACCTTACCAAAGTCTATCCTGACGGTACCGAGGCCCTTACCGACGTCTCCTTTACCGTCGACCCGGGAGAGTTCTTGGTGGTCATCGGACTATCCGGGTCCGGAAAATCGACGCTTCTTCGGTGCATCAACCGGCTGGTGGATCCAACCGACGGGCAGATAATCTGGGACGGCAAGAACATAGAGCGGGCGGAAGCGGCGGAGCTGCGCAAAGCCCGACGAGAAATCGGGATGATCTTTCAGCACTTCAACCTGGTAAAACGGCTGAGCGTAACCCAGAACGTCCTTTCCGGCCGCCTCGGCTACGCAAACCCGTGGAAGAGCATGCTCTATAGTTTCCGGGAGGAGGACCGGCAGATGGCCGTTCGGGCCCTCGATCGGGTGGGTCTAACGGTGCAGGCCAACAAGCGCGCAAGCGAGCTCTCCGGTGGACAACAGCAACGGGTCGGAATAGCCCGAGCGCTTATGCAGAATCCCCGGATGATTCTCGCCGACGAGCCGGTTGCCAGTCTCGACCCGGTTCTCGCCCACACCATCCTCGGCGACCTCGAGAGACTAAACCAAGAGGACGGTATCACCGTAATCTGCAGCCTTCACTACCTCGACCTGGTCCAACGCTACGCGACCCGGGTCATTGGGCTCCGGGACGGGCGGATCGTGTACGAAGGCTCCCGAGAGGATATTCGAAGCATGACCGACGAGCAGTTCAAACAGATCTACGGCGAAGAGGCCGAGCGCATCGGCGCAGGGATGACGTGATGTTCGAGCCTCCCCAAGAGTCCTCCCGACGAAGGGTTCCGTCGTCGGTCGCGGTGCTTCTTTCGTTCATCCTTCCGGGTCTCGGGCAGGCCGTTTTGGGACAGGTACAAAGAGGCCTGCTCTTGATCGCCGGCTACTCGAGCGCCGTCGGCATCTTTGTCTGGCGCATAGCCGTCCTCGGGCGGCGGGTCGACGGTTTCTGGCCCACCGTCGAGCGAGCGTTTCAACGCAACGGCAGTTTTTTCGGTGCCGTCGCCCTGGGGCTCGCGGTCCTGTGGGTTCTGACGATCATAGACGCCTACCGGGGGAGCCGGGATGACCGCCGGGGACGGCCCTTCCCCTTCCTGGTCTTGATAGCCGTCTTCTTCCTTCTCGGGTGGCAGGTCAGCGATATCGACGTCGGTCGGGCCATCGCGGAGTTTCCGGAAGCGATCCCCCCCCTCTCCCGGGTTCTCTGGCCCTGGGAAGCGGCGGTGGAGTACGAAGAAGACCTCATAACTGCCCAATCCCGAATCCTTATCGGCGATGCCGAGGAGTACGAGCCCCCTCCGCCTCCCGAGGAGACCCCCGGGGAGCCTTACGTCCGGACGGATCCGACCTTCGGGGAGCTTGCGGAGCAGGATATCGAGAACCTGCGCCAGATACCCGGGTCGGAGCTCCGGGCAGTCGGCCGGGGTTTCGAGCCGAACACCCAGCTCCAGCTCTGGTGGATCGACGAGACGAATAACTCCTTTCGCCTCCGGAAGGAGGGGGAGTTTGTCTCGCTGATGACCGACGACAAAGGCGCATTCGAAACTACCATCACCATGCCCTACCCGATCCTCCATCCCGACACGCGGCAAGGGCCCGTCTACCACCGGATCGAAGCGCGGCAGACCTTCCAAGGAGAGGCCCGGGCCAGCGAAGCGCTTCGGATAACCATCAGTCGGATGGTCGAAACGATCATCATGGGGATGATGGCGACCCTCTTCGGCATCTTCTTTTCGATCCCCGTCAGTTTCTTGGCGGCCCGAAACATTATGTCCGCTTCGTGGCTGACGATGGCTATCTACTACCTTACCCGGACCATCCTGAACATCATCCGGTCGATCGAGCCGCTCATCTGGGCGCTGATCGCCGTCGTCTGGGTCGGCCTCGGGCCCTTTGCCGGAATCGTCGCGCTTACGGTCCATTCGATCGCGGCCCTCGGGAAGCTCTACTCGGAGGCGATCGAGGGCATCGACCACGGCCCCATCGAGGCCATCCAGGCCACCGGCGCCAACCCGCTCCAAACGATCGCCTTCGGCGTCATCCCCCAGATGATCTCCCCGTTTATCTCCTTCTCGATCTACCGCTGGGACATAAACGTTCGGATGTCGACGGTAATCGGTCTCGTCGGGGGCGGCGGTGTTGGCTTCATTTTGGTGCAGTACATCCGGCTTCTCGACTACCGGGCCGCCGGTATCGCCGTCTGGTTTATCGCGATAACGGTGGCGCTCTTGGATTACGTCAGCGCGGAAATACGGGACCGGTTGACATAGGGTGCCGACCCTGGTGGCCTACTCCCTGATAACGGCGGTTTCGGCCCAGGTCGCCTGCCAACTCTACAAGGTCTTTACGGCGTCGATCCGCCTCCGGCGGCCGGCGCTTAAGCCCTTCGTCCATACCGGCGGCATGCCCAGCGCCCATTCGGCCTTTGTGACGGCCCTGACGGTCTCCGTCGGCCTCTCCTCCGGATTCGACTCGGATGTCTTCGCCGTCTCGACGGTGTTTTCCCTTATCATCATCTACGATGCCCTGCGTCTCCGGGGGGAGGTAGCCCGCCACTCGACTATTCTGACCCGCCTGGCCCGGTATGCGGGCTCCGGGGAGGATCTCTTGGGCGGCCGCCCGCTCAACGAAGCGGCGGGGCATTCTCCGGGAGAAATCGCCGCGGGCTTCGTCGTCGGGGTCGCCTGGGCGCTGGGGATTTGGACTCTGGGGGCTTGGGCTCTCGGTGCCTAGGCTTTAGAAGACCCGGTAGGGCTCTACCTCGGCGACCTGCAGGTGGACCGCAACGTGCGCCCGGTAGGTTCCGTCCACGATCCGGATCCGCGGTGGGCCGGCGAGGACGACCGTTCCCCGGATCTCCCGGGGCCGGGCGTAGATCCGCTCCCGGAGGTAGTCCCGGATCGCAAGACGGACTCCCGCCTCGATCGCCAAAGTACGGTTCTCCACCCCGCTCCATATCTCCGCCTCGCCGACGGCCGTCGGCGTCGGGAGGGCGTTGCTCTGCCAGGCGAGAAGGCGTTGCCGCTGAAAGTCCTCGAGGTAG
>CAYPUT010000071.1:0-14294 GCA_964413945.1 uncultured Spirochaetaceae bacterium | reverse complement strand
AGAAAGATGCCTGCGGCCCCCCGCTTGAGCACTTCCAAGCAGTAGTCGATTACGTTTTCGGTTACCACGTCCATCGCTTCGAGAAAGGCGATCGGTTCCCGCTCTACGAGGTCCATCAGGTGTTCTCCGGCCATGTTCCGGAGCATGCACTGCCAGGGCTCGAAGACGGTGTCGATAAAGTACATCTCCCCGTCGAGCTCCCGGGCCAGGATGTCCGCCGCCTTGAGCTGCTCGGCCCAGGGCGTCTTGTGGATGTCGAAGCGCTTGATCGCCTTGAGGTCCTCGGCGCTCTTTAGCTCCAGCTTCCCCTCGGGCATCGGGTAGTAGTAGTCGTTCATCACCTTGAGGAAGTCCAAATCGTAGTACCGGGCGAAGGCAAGGTGGATTTCCGCGGCCCTCTCGCCGCCCTCGTGTTGGGTGCCGAAATGGTACCAAAAGCTCATCGGGGGATAGTCGAACTCTCGCCCGGATACCGAAGCTTCTACGCGTTCTTTCTTTGTCACAAAAGACTCCTTGTGTGTCGTTAGGCTATGCCGAGGTACGCCTTGCGCACCGCGTCGTCGTCCCGGAGCTCTTTGGTTGGCCCTTCCTTGCTTACCCGGCCGGTCTCGAGAACGTACCCGTACTGGGCGACCTGGAGGGCCAGGTTGGCATTCTGCTCGACCAAGAGGATGCTCTTTCCCAACTCGTTGATCCGGACGACGAACTCGAAGATTTTCTCGACCAAGAGGGGTGCGAGCCCGAGACTCGGCTCGTCGAGGAGGATTACTTCCGGGTCGCACATCAGCCCCCGGGCGATCGCGAGCATCTGCTGCTCCCCTCCGGAGAGGGTCCCCCCTTCCTGCCGACGGCGTTCCGCGAGGCGGGGAAAGAGCTCGTAGCTCCTCTCGATAAGCTCCGCTACTTTGGACTTGTCGTCAATAATGTAGGCCCCGGTCCGAAGGTTTTCCTCGACGGTAAGCTCTGCGAAAATTTTCCGGCCTTCGGGGACGTGCGCTATTCCCTTCCGGACGATCTGGTCCGGCCGCTGGTTTAGAATCTCCTCCTCCCGGAAAGAGACGCGGCCCGAGGTGCCCTGAACGACGCCGGTAATGGTGTTGAGAAGGGTGGTCTTACCGGCGCCGTTGGCCCCGATCAGCGTCACGAAGCGCCCCTCGTCTAGAGAAAGGGAGACGCCTTTGAGGGCGTTGATCTGCCCGTAGTGGACGATTAGATTCTCGACTTCCAAGAGCGTCATGCCGATTCCCTCCTCTTTCCGAGGTAGGCTTCGATGACCTTCTCGTCGTTCTGCACCACGTCGGCGGTTCCCTCGGCTATCTTTACGCCGTGGTCGATAACCGAAATAAGGTCGGCTATGCTCATCACCAGCTTCATGTCGTGCTCTATTAGGATGATGGTGTACCCTTCGTCCTTTAGCCGGCGGATAAACTCGTCCAAGGCGGCGGTTTCGGTGGTGTTCATGCCGGCGGCCGGCTCGTCGAGAAGCAGGATCTTCGGCCGGCTCGCCATCGCCCGGGCAATCTCCAGCTTCCGCTGGTCGCCGTAGGCGAGGTTCCGGGCGTAGCTGTCTCTCTTGTCGGCGAGGCCGATCTTTTCCAGAAGCTCCATGCCGAAGCCCACCATCTCCCGCTCTTCTTCTTTGAAGGCCGGGGTCCGCAGGACGCTCGGGAGGATACGGGATGTCGTCTGGTTGTGGGTTCCGACCAAGACGTTCTGGAGCACCGAGAGGTAGGGAAAGAGCCGGATGTTCTGAAAGGTCCGGGCAATGCCGAGTCCGCAGATTTTGTGGGTCGGAAGCCCCTGAATCTCCTGCCCTTCTAAGAGGATCTGCCCCGAATCCGCCGGGTTCAAGGCGGTAATGCAGTTAAAGAACGTCGTCTTGCCGGCGCCGTTCGGGCCGATAATCGAGTGGATTGTTCCCTCCTCGATAGTCATGTCGATGTCGTTCACCGCCACCAGGCCGCCGAACGCTTTGCGCACCTTCTTCATTTCGAGAATCATCATACTTCTCCCATAGAGGTGCCCCGGGGAGCGAAACGCCGGGCGAGCCATCCCATCTTGGCGGACTTCGGCTTCTCGAAGACTCCCTTTACGCCGGCGATTCCACCCGGCTTCAGGACGATAACGGTAATCAGAATCGCTCCGTAGATAACCTGTCGGTACCCGGCGAGAAAGCGAAACACCTCGGGGAAGAGCTCGAGGATAAAGGCGCCCATAATCGGCCCGGCGATCGAACCGGTTCCCCCGAGGGCTACCATCGTGATGATCTCGAAGGATTCGGTGGACACGAAGCTGTCGGCGGACACGAAGCGCTGGAAGTGTGCGAAGAAGGCTCCGGCGACACCTGCGAGGGAACAGGCGATGGTAAAGGCCAGCACCTTGTAGCCGAAGACGTTTATTCCCATGCTGCGTGCGGCGGTCTCGTCCTCCCGGATCGCGATGAGGGCCCGCCCCAACCGGGAGTGGTAGATGCGGTAGATAAAGGTGACGATAAGGACGCAGAGGAGCAGGATAAGGTAGTAGTACGCCTCCCGGTTGAACTGCCATCCGAAGAGGCTCGGAATCGGAATAGCCGCGATGCCCAGGGGGCCCCGGGTAAAGCTACGCCAGTTGAGAATGACGATACGGGTAATCTCGCCGAACCCCAGGGTGGTAAAGGCGAGGAAGACGGCCCGGAGCCGCAGGGTGGCGAAGCCGATAAAGGTGCCGAAGAGGCCGGCGACCACCGCCGCCGCCGGGAGGCCGACCCAAAAGGGCATTCCGAGGCGGGTGGCCAAGAGGGCCGAGGTGTAGGCTCCGATGCCGTAGAAGGCGGCGTGTCCCAGGGAGAACATCCCGGAAAAGCCGATAATAATGTTCAGGCTCGAGGCGAGAATAACCGCGATGCCGACGTTCGTCGCCACCCGGAGGTAGTACTGGTTCCGGACGATCCAGGGGAAGGCGACCAGAATCAGGGAACCGAGGATCGCCAGGGGAAGACGGTGGCGGCGTAAGAAGGCGCTGAGGGCCGGTCGAATCTCTTGTAGCTTCATCACGACATCCCCTACATGTTGATCTTTCTGCCCAACAGGCCCCGGGGGCGCACCAACAGAAAGGTGACCAGTATTACGAACCCGATGATGTCCCGGTAGCCGGTCGAGACCAGCTGGACGCCGAAGTTCTCGATAATCCCCAAGAGATAGCCGCCGAGAATGGCCCCGGGAATCGAGGTTAGCCCCCCGAATACCGCGGCGCTGAAGGACTTGAGCCCCGGGAGATTCCCCATGCTAAAGACGACGGCGTTGTAGTAGACCGCCGCGAGAACCCCGGCGATTCCCGCCATCGCGCCGGCAATCGAGAAGGCGATGGAGATGGTCCGGTCTACGTTTATCCCCATGAGCCCGGCGGTCTTAAAGTCGAGGGAGACCGTCCGGATAGCAAGCCCCATCTTGGTCTTGTAGAGAAAGAGCTGCAAAACGATAAGGACCGTAGCGGCGGTACCGACCATGACGACCTGTAGCCAGCTTACGTTTACTCCGGCGATTACCGCCGCGTTTCCGCTGTAGAAAGCGGGCATCGACTTGACCTCGGCGCCGAAGAGCACCGCCGCGAGCTCGTTGAGAAATACGGAGAACCCTATGGTGCAGATAAGCGAGGCGATCCTCGCGACGCCCCGGAGGGCCCGGAAGGCGAGCTTTTCCAAGACAAAGGCGACCATATAGCCGCCGACGGCGCCGGCGAGAATGCCGAGGAAGACGTCGGGCACCACGTAGGTAACGAGAAAGTAGCCGGAGAAGGCGCCGATCATGTAGAGCGAACCGGTGGCAAAGTTGACCAGTTTGAGTACGCCGTAGACGATCGCGAAGGAGATGGCGAGGAGGGCGAAGAGGCTCCCCTGGGTTATCCCGTTGATGAGCTGCTGAACAAATAACACGGCAGGCCCCTGCTAGAGTCGACTCGTAAAGAGGCCGGTGGCCCAAAAAAGACCACCGGCCGGTTGATTCGTGAAAGGGTGGAAACCTACTCGTCCCAGACCTGGAAAGTGCCGTCCTCGATTACGAGCTTGCGGTAGCCCTTAACGGCGTCGCCGTCCTCGGTAAAGGTGATGCTACCGGTAAGCCCCGGGAAGTCTTCGGTTGCCGCTAAGGCGTCCCGAATGGCTTCGCTGTCGGTACTTCCGGCACGCTCGATGGCGTTCGCCAGGAGCATCATCGCGTCGTAGGCCAGGGCGGCGTGGAAGTTGGGCTTGGCGCCGTAGCGCTCTTCGAACTCGTCGACGTAGTCCCGGACCATGGGGTCGGTGTCTTCGGTAAAGAAGCCGGTTGCCGTGTAGAGGCCTTCCACCGAGCTGCCGCCGAGGTCGATCAGCTGCGTCGAGTAGAGGGACGTCGGTCCGAGAACCGTTACATCCCACCCGAGGCGATCCCGTTGTAGGTTGATAGCCGCGCCGTCGTTGTAGAAGGACGCGATATACAGCCCGTCGGCGTCGCTCTGGGCGAGCTTCGCAAGGGCCGCGGTAAAGTCACGCTCGCCGTCGAAGTAGAACTCGGTTCCGACAACCTCTCCGCCCATCCCTTCAAAGGCCTCTGCGAAGTAGTTCGCGGCGTCGATTCCCCAGTCGTTGTTCAGGTGGAGAACCGCGACCTTTCGGAGGCCGAGCCCTTCGTAGGCAAAGGCCGCGTTGTGGGGGCCTTCTCCGGCTTGGGTCCCGACGATGCCGAAGCTCCACTCGGAGCCGCCGGCGTAGTCGGCGTGGCTCGCCGTCGGCGAGAGCTGGACCATTCCCGCAGCGTCGTAGATCGGCTGGGCCGCCATCGAGCTGGAGCTCGAGAAGGCGCCGATCTGGGCGACAACCGTCGGATCGGAGGTCCACTTCTGTGCCAGGGTCGCGGATTCCTGGGGATTCCCCTTGGTATCTCCCACGCTCAGGCGGAACTCCCGGCCTCCGAGGACCCCCCCGGCTTCGTTCAGATGGTCTATCGCCATCTCGACCGACCGCTCAAAGTTGACCCCGTACTCGGACCAGTCACCGGTAATCGGGGCGCTCAGGGCGATGTGGATATCCTCCTGCGGCGGTGCTTCTGCGGCTTCTCGCTCTTCTTCCTGGGGCCCGCACCCTATCAACACGGCCATCGCTAACAGCGCGGATAGTAAGACGAGAAGCAAACTCTTGCGTTCTCTCATATCGTTACCTCCTTACGGATGCCTCCGGCACCCGCATTAGTCTCTTTCCAGACAAAAAATTCTACAGAGTAATACTGCGGATTTGAGCAGTCACGGTCAACGACTCATGAGATGCCCAGTCCAAGAACAAGATGGTCGTCAAGGAGCTCTACGATGCCGGAATCTTCGAGGTCCGGGGGGCCATAGATATGGTAGCCGCCGAGCTCGGCGTCTCACGATACACTATCTATGACTACCTACGAGAGGTTAAGGCTTAGAGTAAGCACGCTTCCGGCGGCTACTCGTACTCCTTCGGCACCAGGCAGATAAACTGAAGCTCGTCGGTGGCCGAAGTGTTCTTGAACTGATGCTGCTCGTTCGGCAGGACGATCGCGAAGTCCCCGGCCTTGATCGGCTTCTCCTCGCCGGTCTCTGTCAACATGACGCCTTCTCCCTTTAAGATGTAATTCTCGTGCTCCCAGGGATGGTTGTGGTAGGGCGTAAAGCCGCCGGGTTCGAGGGTAAATACGCGCATCGAGAAGTTCGGAGCCTGATCGGCGATACCGACGGGAACCTGCTTGTAGGCCCCCCTGGCGCCTTCCATGTCTACCTTGTTTTGCTCGACCTTGTCGAGTTGCGTAATCTTCATCGCAGGACCTCCTATCCGAGAAATGCAGCCATTCTGTCCATGGCCTCTTGAATTCGCTCCGCCGATTGGGCCAGGGAAATTCGAATGTAGCCCTCGGCGTCCGCATCAACAGGCCCATCTGGTTGATACTTCAGATACGATCCTCGGGGGCTAGAGGAAGGATAACCTCCCAGGTTCGAGGATTACCGACGTCCAGCCGAATTGCTCCTCGGAATTCTTGTACCAGGCTCCTAAGGGTGACGAGCGCTCGCCGTTCACCGCCGTCCTTAATTTGCGTACCGGAACTGCCGTCGGTAACCCGAAGGGTAATAGCCTGGTTGTCGTCGGATATGGTGACTTCCAGAAGCCCCCCTTGGTGAGGAACGAAGGCGTTCAGACAGATGTTTGCGATTAGCTCTGCAAGGATAAGGCCGAAGGCGAGACCGAAGTCCAGGGGGGCTACCACCGGATCGGCCCAGAGCGAGAGGGACACGTTGTTCTCGCATTCGTAGGCCTGAATGACTTCGTTTACCAGGCTCTGGGCGTAGGTCGCCAGATCCACGGCGCCGAGCGTTTCAGCATCGTCGTTTCGCTGGTAGACCAGCGACATCGCCCGAAGCCGGACTTGCGTTCTCCGGAGAAGACTTACGGGGTCACTTGGAAAATCCGACCGGTGATCAACTTCGATCAGTTTCGATATGGCCTGCAAATTGCCTTTGACCCCGGCGTGGACCGCTTCGAGGAGGGAGGCTTTTTGGGCATCGGCCCGTTCGGCGAGCTCCTGAGCCGTCTTTAGCTCGGTGACGTCCGTGGTAATGCCGCCGATCGCGCCAATCTCGCCGTTATCGTCCCAGATGGGAAAGAGGGTGGTGTAGAAAACGCCCATCTCATCCCCCTTGGAGATTTCATCCTCGACCGTTACCGGCCGCTTCTCCTTGACCAGCCGACGAATTCTTCGATCGAAGAGGTAACCGGTTTCATCCGGCAAAAACTCCGTCAGGTGATGGCCAATCAACGTCTCCCTCGGGAGCGAATAGAGCTTCGTTGTCGCCTGATTCACCATGACGTAGTGTCCCTCGGTATCTAGGACTGAAATGGGGTAGGGACTATTCTCGAGGATCGATTCCAGGAGTCCCGCGGTCTTCCGCAGGGCCTCTTCGGTCTTGTGCTGCCGACTTATGTCCCTTCCGAACTCAACGAACCCGACAAGCGTCCCGCCGGTATCGGTGATCGGATAACTCCGAATAAGCAAGCGGCGACCGTCGGGGGTCGTAACCTCGCCTTCCTCCGGTGACAGGCTTTCGGCCGCCCGGGCCACCGGGCAGTCGTCGCACGGCGAATCCCGGCCCTGCCAGACTTCGTAGCATCTGCGGCCCGCCATGTCCTTCGCCTCCATTCCGGCGGAAGTCGCGGCGGCTTTGTTCGCCCACCGGATTCTTAGATCCGGTTCCAAATACGTAACGAGCTCCTGGGTCGCGTCTAGTTTTCGCTGATCCTGTATGGCAACGCGGATCCCGCCGGTCTGAAGGTTGACCTCGTAGACCGAATCCACACTGTCGAGGAGTCCCGAAGAGGCGTCTTGCGGTCTTCGCTCCGGGTAGATCAAGAGCACCGCGCCGGCACTCCTTCCTTCGACATCCCGGAGCGGCATCAGCGAGACCCGGGACCGCCCGATCTCTCGGATAACCACGCCCTCGATCTCTTCGGCCGTACCCCTAACGACGCGGCCCAAAGCCGACTCAAGGGCTCCGGCGCCCTCCTCCAAGAGAAGCGAGACGTGGCTCGTGTCGCTGGGCGAGCCGGACCGACGGCCCGGGAGAAGACGCATCAACTCTTCCGAGCCACTCCGGACATGGAAGCTTGGGGCGAGGTACAGTGTCAGAGGCGACGATCTTCTGTCGCTGATGGGCTGGGATAAGATATCGTGCATTCTACTGCGTATGTCGGCTGCCACGCCGATTCCTAGTGTAGCACACTGTACGGTAACGACAAGATTGTTGATACGGAAAGAACAACAATAGCTCTATTGGAACGTTTCGGCGGATAGACGGATCTCTACACAGGGTCTACCCCGGCGATTTCGAAATATCGGGCGGCATTGTTGTAACAGATGTCCCGGACAATCCCTCCGATGTGGGGAAAATCCGCCGGAGCCTCTCCCCGGTCCATCCAGTCACCGAAGATGTTGCACAAAAGACGCCGGAAGTACTCGTGCCGAGGATAGGAAAGGAAACTCCTGGAGTCGGTCAGCATGCCGACGAACCGGCTTATCAGTCCTGAGTTCGCCAAGGCGAGCATCTGCCGGGTCATGCCGTCCTTCTGGTCGTTAAACCACCAGGCGGAGCCGTACTGCATCTTTCCGGGAACGCCCCCCTCTTGGAAATTCCCGACCATCGACGCCAACAGGTCGTTGTCCCGGGGGTTCAGGCCGTAGAGGATGGTCTTGGGGAGGCGGTTCTCCTGGTCGAGGGTGTCGAGAAAACCGGCCAATGGCGCCGCAATCGGACCGTCCGCCATCGAATCGAATCCCGTGTCCGGGCCGAGTCGTTCGTACATCCGGGTGTTGTTGCTCCGGAGGGCTCCGAGGTGGAGCTGCATAACCCAGTCCCGGCGGGCGTATTCGGCACCGAGGGCCAAGAGCACCTCGGTGGCAAAGGCGGCAAACTCCTCAGCTGTCGCCGCCTCTCCGGCTCTCGCCTTGTTCAGAATGCCGTCGAGGGTTGCCCGGGGTGCACGGCTGTTGACCGGCAGGATAAGGGCGTGGTCCGAAACGCGGCACCCGGCGGCGTGGAACACGTCGATGCGCTTCTTGAGCGCATCGATTAGGGCGTCGAAGCTCGAGATCACCTCTACCCCGGCGGCCTCCCCGAGGCGCTGAAGGTAGGTCTTGAAAAGCTCCGGTTTGTCGACTGCGTAGGCCTTATCCGGCCGGAAGGAGGGGCGGACGACTACCGGAAAACCCGCCTGTTTCTCCAACGCGGCGTGGTGTTCCAGCGAGTCCGCCGGGTCGTCGGTGGTCCCTACGTAGTTCACGTTCATTCGGGTCAGGAGGGATTGGACCGTGAACTCCTCGGTTCCCAGAAGATCGTTCGTCTTCTTCCAGATCTCCTCCGCAGTGTCGGGACCGAGAAGATCGTGGATTCCGAAGTATCGCCGGAGCTCCAAATGAGTCCAATGATGGAGGGGATTCCCGATGGTCGCCGGAACGGTCTCCGCCCAGGCCTGAAACTTGTCCCGGGGACTCGATGAACCGGTAATACGTTCCTCGACCACCCCGTTGGCCCGCATTAGGCGCCACTTGTAGTGATCCCCCGACAGCCAGGCGTCGAAGATATCGGAGAACTGGTAGTTTTCGGCGATCATTTTGGGGGAAAGATGGCAATGGTAATCGAACACCGGCATCTTCTCGGCGTATTCGTAGTAAAGCCGCCGTGCGGCCTCCGTATCTAACAGGAACGCTTCGCCCAAGAACTCTCGCATCGTTTCCTCCTCGGTCGCGTTGGGAATGTCTATGATCCGATAGGATGCAAGAGTATCACGGCAAAGCCCGGGGCCTCAATCGAAGCGTTTATCAGCGCCGTGCGGCCGTACGGTCTGCCACACTCATTGTTTTCTGACAACGGACATAGTAAACTGCGGCCAAGCGCATCCCAGGGATGCGGAACAAAAACGCAAAGGAGCGTGACTATGAAGACCGCTGCGAAGATTCTTGGTCTCTTGACCCTTGTTATGGTTGTCGGTGCCTGTACTACCTTCCAACTTACCGGCATCCAGGTTGTCGAAGACATGCCGGGGATGACCCCGATCGGTGACTTCGAGACCACGGTAAACGTCAACGAGTTTATCGGTGGTTCCGGTGGCGCGAACCTCTTTAACGTGACCGCCGACGCAATGGACAACGAGATCTACGACGCCATCCGCCGGGAAGTCGAGCGCCGATCCGGCGACGCGGCAGTCAACGTGACCGTCCGCTACGAGGCGAGCTTCGTCAATATTCTTTTGAACGTCATAACCTTCAACATCTATGCCCCGGCGACGGCCCACATCTCCGGTACGGTTGTAAGCTACAACTAACCGAGTGTCTCTTCGCATTCGGTGCCGCCGGCTGCCGTCGGCGGCGCTGTTGTTTCTCTCGATGGGGCTTCTCGTCTCGTGTAGTCCCCCGGCCGGCGAGGCCGCTTCTCGGGCCGAGTCAAAGGCCGAAGCGCTCTTTGTCGCCCTGGAAGAAGCCGACCTCGAGGCGTTGGAGCGCCTCGGACCCGTGTTCGAGGGCCTCGAATCTGCGGAGCTGGAACGGCTACGGGACCAGCTCGTCTCCCGGTTCGAATGGGAAGTCGGTGATGCGGAGGTCTCCGGGCGTCGGGCCCTCGTGCCGGTGACGCTCTCTCCGCGCACGGTCGACGGGACGACGGACGCTCCGCCCCGCACCGAAGAACAAATAGTCGTTCCCATGCGCCGGCGATCGGGGGCCTGGATAATCGAAGGCTCCCTTACCATTACCCAGCAGATAGAGCTGGTACCCGTCAACGAGTAGCAGCGGGAAATCCGACGCCGCAGACCCGGCGCCTTGCCTCCTCCAACACGTTTTCGTGACTCGTCATATCGGTATAATACTCATCATGCAGATACAAGAAATCGCAACATTCATTCTAAAGATGCCTCTCGGTGACCGGCGCTTCTACTCCTCCCAAGCCGCCTTTCCGGAGCGCAATAGCTTCTTGGTACGCCTTACGACCGACACCGGGCTGGTCGGGTGGGGCGAGGGAGGCCAGTACGGGCCGGCAGAGCCGGTTGCAACTTTTGTCGAAGACGTCTTTGCGCCCTGGATTCTTGGAAAAGACCCCATGATGGTTGGCGCTCTCTGGGAGCAGAACTACGCGCGAACCCGGGATTTCGGGCGCAAGTCGGCGGCGGTCGAGGCGATAAGCGCTCTCGATATCGCCATGTGGGACCTCAAAGGCCGGGCTCTCGGGGTTTCCCTATCCGACCTCGCTGGAGGACGGGTCCGGGAGGGTATTACCGCCTACGCAACCGGCTGTTACTACACCGACCAAGACCTCTCCAACCCGTCGGCAGCCGCAGAGCGGGCCGCCCGGGAGGCGGAGAGCTACGCCGATGCCGGGTTTCCGGCGGTCAAGATCAAACTGGGACTTCTTTCTCTGCGCCACGATATCGCCCGTTCCAAGGCCATCCGGGATGCCCTGGGTGACGAGCTCCGGGTTATGGCCGACGCAAATCACGCCTACGATGTCCCCTCGGCGAAGACGATAGGACAGGCCCTCGGAGACCTTGGGTACGCCTGGTTCGAGGAGCCGGTGGTTCCGGAGGATCTCGAAGGATACGCCGAGCTGCGGGCCGGTCTTTCCATTCCAATCGCCGGCGGGGAGTGCGAGTACACCCGGTTCGGCTTCAAGGAGCTTCTGACCCGCCGGTGTTGCGATATTCTCCAGCCGGACATCTCCGCCTCCGGAGGATTCTCCGAGGCGCTTAAGATCCACGCCCTCGCGTCGGCCTTCGGCGTACGGATCGTGCCCCACGTCTGGGGGTCCGGGATCGCCGTTGCCACGGCGCTGCAGTTTCTCGCAACCTTGCCGGTAGAGCCGTTTACCGCTAATCCGCTTCCCTTCGAGTCGGAACCGGTTATCGAGTTCGACCGGAACCCGAACGCCCTCCGGGACGACCTGGTCGATCCGGCCCCTCGGCTGGTGGGTGGAAAAATCCCCGTCCCGGAGGGACCCGGTCTCGGCGTTAAGGTGAGGGATGATGTGCTTTCGCGCTATACGACTCGAACCAAGACAGTGAGTCTCTAACCGAGAAGTTTCTTGAGGTATCGAGAAGCTTGTTGAGGGTAGTTCCGGCAAATGACTGTGGGTGAGAAGTTTAAGGGCGTTTTGATGATGCGATTTCCGGTCTTTCGGAGCAACTGATTGGCGCACAAGGATCTGGGCAGGTTTTATCAACAGACTTGTTGACACTTCCGAAGAGACTGAAGGAGACAGAAGATGGGAGCATTGGCCTCCGTATTGGAAGGGGTAAAACTGCCCCGCATGTACATGGTCGAACAGAAGTTCGAGAGTAAGGCACTTCCGGATGTTGAAGGGGAGTGCCGGAAACAGATAGCCGGACTCGAACGCCTCATTCCCCTCCCCGACAAGGCGGAGATTGCCGTTGCGGTGGGGAGTCGGGGCGTTGCGTCGATTGACGTTGTTACCAGGGCGGTTGTCTCGGCTCTGAAGGAAAAGGGCTTTGTGCCCTTTGTCGTTCCTGCGATGGGAAGCCACGGGACCGCTACCGCCGAGGGGCAAACCGGGCTGCTTGCCGGCTACGGCATAACCGAAGAAACCATGGGGTGCGAGATCCGGTCCAACATGGAGGTTGTGGAAGTCGGTAGGCTTTCCAACGGTCTTCCGGTCTACATGGACCGGATGGCTTCCGAGGCCGACGGCATCGTGGTGATCAACCGGGTAAAGACCCACACCGCATTCGACGGGGAGTACGAAAGCGGCATCGTAAAGATGCTCGCGATCGGGCTGGGGAACCACATCGGCGCGACCTCCTGCCATCAGCTTGGCTTTGGGATGATGGAGGAGAACATCAAGGCCATGGCCAAGATCAAGATCGAAAAATGTCCGGTACTCTGCGGCGTCGCGGTGGTCGAGGACGCCTACGACGCGGTCTCGGAGATTCACGTTCTCGACGCGGATAAGATTTTCGACCGGGAGCCGGCGCTTCTGCGGCAGTCTAAGGCCAATATGGCGGCAATCGGTATCGGAAACATCGACGTCTTGGTGGTGGATCGGATGGGAAAGGAGATCTCCGGCGACGGAATGGACCCGCGCATCACCGGCCGGTACTCTACTCCCTTCGCTACCGGTGGGCCGACGGTTAACAAGCTGGTGGTGCTCTCCCCGACGGAGAAGACCCACGGGAACGTGATCGGTATCGGACCCGCGGACTTCACGACCAAACGACTCTACGACCAGATCGACTTCGAAGCCACCTATACGAACTCCATAACCGCCACGGTAACCGCCGCCGCGAGGCTTCCCCTGGTAATGAAAGACGACCGGGAGGCGATTCGCGCGGCAATCCAGACCTGCAACGCGCTGGACCTGACCGCGGTGCGCCTGGTTCGTATCCTCGATACCCTGCATCTGAGCAAGATCATGGTATCCGAGGCGCTTTTGGAAGAGGCCAAGCGAGAGCTGGATATCGTGTCGATTGAGGGGCCCATGGAGATGACCTTTCGGGACGGAGTTGTAGAGCCTGTCTCTTAGTCGGATTCCGGACGTCGCCGTCAGGCTCGGCGAGCCGAGATCCCGGTGCGATTCCCGCCGTCCACGCGGAGATTTCGGCTGTTGACGAAACCCGAGGGGGGGAGGTCAGAAAGACCTGGAATTCAGAAAGACCTGGAATAGAGAGGCTTCCGGGGGATCGCCGCTCTGCCAAAGAAACAAGAGCATGACCGCGAACATTGTTCCCGAACCTCTCACTAGTTATAGTACAGTGCATTGATGTCTCGCTCGCTCCTTCGGAGGTCATCGTTTCTCTACGCGGCACTCGTGGTTCTGACGGTTTCGGTGCTGGTCGTCCTCATATTCGAGAATCAGCTTGACCTGATTGCGGAGAACGCGGTTCTTCGCAGTCGGATCGCCGGTGCGGAGCTCAGGAGCTTCCTCGAAGAGGTGGAGGCAAGCGATGGGAGGCTTGAGAGACTCCCGGAGACCCAGCAGAGCAGGCTTTCTGAGCTGGATATCCAAGGGCTCGTCGTCTACGCGGAGGATGGGGCGGTGGTTACGCGAGTTGGCGAGGTCGCCGGATGGCTCGATCAGGAGGAGGCGACTCCCGGCCTCCTCGGGGAGATCGATCGCGCGATCACCCGGCGCGATTTCGAGAATCGACTCTTTCATCAGGTGGTCGATCAACCCCAACGACGGATCGGGCTTTACGTCCCGTACTCGAGCCGGGACGGCAAGACTCTGGTTGCCGTAGCGGAGGTGTCCATCGAGGAGGTTGATACCTACCTGTCGTATCTCTACCGGCAGGCCGCGGTTGTCGGAGGGCTCGTTCTTCTTCTGCACCTCCTGTTCGCTCTCTATCTCTATAAGGCGGTGCTTTCGCCTCTGGGCACGGTGATGCGGGCCACGGGGCAAATTGCCGGGGGCAACTTGGATGTGCGCATCCCCATCGTCCGCCCGGACGAGGTCGGGCGTCTGGCGGCGGCCTTCAACGAGATGAGCGTGGCCATCGCCGCCATGCGCGAGGAGGCTCGACACGCCAACCCCTTGACCGGACTGCCGGGAAACATCGCTATCGTCCGGGAGTTGGAGCGCAGGCTTTCCGATGGCAGCCACTTTGCCGTCCTCTACATCGATGTGGACAACTTCAAGGCCTACAACGACGCCTACGGCTTTTCTCGAGGCGACGAAGCGATCCTGTACACCCGAGAATGCATTCGGCGGGCCGCCGAAGGGGCAGCCGACGTCTTCCTGGGCCATGAGGGCGGCGACGACTTTGTGGTGCT
>CAYPUT010000070.1:0-14512 GCA_964413945.1 uncultured Spirochaetaceae bacterium | reverse complement strand
CTTGCGTAACCCCGGCACCAACGACACGCTTGCGCCGCTCTGGGAGCGCCGGGGCGCCTACTTGACCCCCCGGTGTGCCAAGGGCGACTATGACGCCATGTTCGATGTCTATCTCAAAAACGGCTTCTACATCGCCCCCCTATACCCAGGTCCCTCTCTTCTTCCGGCCCACTGCTCCCCGGGGGAATGGTCTCGCTTTCTCGAGGTAACGCACGGGATCGCCCGGGCGCATTCGGTATGATCGAGCTTCTGGTGCGCCTCTTTGTGGGGGCAATCGCGACCTTTTTGGCCATCATCCTCTGGTCGCAGACCCGGGACGCCGCCTGGATGTTCGTGATAACGGCGACCATCGTCGCCTACGGCGACGTCGTCTTCCGGACCCTCGACGGATTCGGCGTCGTCCGGCTGGACCAGATAATGGTCTTCGATATCCCCCTCGTTTCCATCCTCCTCGCCGCTCTGCCGATGGCCCTCCTCGCGGTAGCCTTCGCCATCATGGTCGCCCGCCGGGGCCTGCGGTAACGCCGGACCTTGACACCGAAAAGCAAAATCTATGTAGTGTATATTTCGAATAACAGTAACGACTCGGAGGGCTCGTAATGGTAGCGTTATTAGTTGGACTTCTCTTTCTCCTCTTTGCGGTGTATTCGGTCCTACCCGTGTCTTGGTCGCTTCAGTGGGGGCCCCAAGTCATTGAGTTCCTCAAGGGCGGGGTACCGATCTTTGCAGCCTTTATCGGCCTGATCGCCTTTTTTATCGGGATCGCGGATATAAAGGACAAGATCGAGGCGAAGCGGGAAGAGGCGGAAGAGGCGAGAGAGCAGCAGGAAGAGAAGAAGGAGTCTTGACTTTTGTATGGGCCCGTGCGATTTTAGGGGCTCGCTAAAGGAAATACTGCTATGAAAACAATCTACGCTGATTCCACAACGGTGCAGCGAAGCTGGTACGTTGTCGACGCAGAAGGCCAAGTCCTCGGACGCCTTGCGACCAAAATTGCGAGCGTTCTCCGGGGAAAGCACAAGCCGGAGTTTCATCCCGCCCAGGATCTGGGGGATTTCGTCGTCGTTATCAACGCAGAAAAGATCCAGGTAACCGGCAACAAGCTGAGCCAGAAGATGTACTACCGTCATTCGGGATATCCCGGTGGCATCAAGTCCGAGACGCTGCAGAAGGTTCTAAAGCGTGCTCCGGAGCGCCCCATCGAGCGGGCCGTTCGGGGAATGCTTCCGAAGAACAGTCTCGGTCGTAAGCTCTTTACGCATCTGAAGGTCTACGCCGGAACCAACCATCCCCATGGGGCGCAGAAGCCGCTGCCCCTCGATATTTAAGGAGCCGGCATGGTAAATCTGGCACACGGAACAGGACGGAGAAAGACCTCGATAGCTCGTGTTTATCTCCGCGAGGGAGACGGAAAAATCACCATCAACGGCCGGAGCGCCGACGACTACTTCCCGACCCGGGAGCAGCTCTACGTCGTTCACCAGCCTCTTGAGGTTACCGACAGCGTTGGCAAGTTCGATATTCTGATAAACGTCACCGGTGGCGGCTCCAGCGGGCAGGCCGGCGCGATCCGCCACGGCATTGCCCGGGCCCTTGCCTCCTACGACGAGAACAACCACAGCCCCTTGCGGAAGAGCGGATTCCTTACCCGGGACTCGCGGATGGTCGAGCGGAAGAAGTACGGGCAACCTGGTGCTCGACGACAATTCCAGTTCTCCAAGCGGTAAAAAAGAGCACTCGGGGCTTACCGTATCCGGCGTCCGTCGCCTGCGTCGCCTACCGGGGTTTTCCCGAATCGTCCTGGAAGACGATTCCTGGTTTCCCCTCTTATCACGAACCACAGAGAACCTCGGGATTATCCCGGGGTTCTTTTTTGTCTTCCCGGAGCTCGAAGCCCTTCGGAGCGAGGGGTGGGACTCCTACGCCTACGCCCTCGGCTTAGATCTTTTAGGCAGAAGCGAGGCTCCTGCCTTCGGTCTCCGGCGAAAGCTGATCCAACGGAAGCTACCCCCGGAGGCAGTCTCCGACGCGATCGAAGCCCTTCTGGCCGAAGGCTCCCTCGACGATAGGCGCTTCGCCGAGGCCTGGCTCCGTGTGCAGCTACGCTCGAAAGCGGTAAGCCGGCAGGCCCTGCTGGCGGGCCTTCGGCGCCGGGGGGTGGGGCGGTCGGTCTCCGAAGCCGCGGTGTCCGCCGCCTTCGAAGAGCAGCCCGAGCTTTCCGATGAGCTCTTTGCGAGGGCGGTGGAGCAGGTCCTCCGGCGGCGGAACATGACTCCCGACCGGGCGGCTCAGGCGCTTCTCCGGCGGGGCTTCCGAACGGACAGAGTGGCCCGATGGTACTCCTCACTCCAATCCCAACAAAGAGACTGATTGCGCAAAATAGCGATTGGTGCGAGAATCGACAGATACTCTGGAATTACGTTGACATTATGGATATAATTCATATATGATATTGGAAGTAGTATACTACCTGCTAACGAGGAAACAGCATGGCGAAAACTGACAAGAAAATCCGGATCTTTTCCGCCCTCGAAGTTGCCAACATCTGCGGCGTCGTCAACCAGACGGCAATCAATTGGATTAAGAACGGCTACCTCAAAGCCTTTACGACCCCCGGGGGACAGTACCGTGTGTACTCCGAGGACCTTGTCGAGTTTCTTCATTCCCGAGGCATGCGCATGCCGGAAGAGCTCCAACGTATCCTCGAAGAGCAGATGGAAGTCGACAGCATTCTCATCGTCGACGACGACCAGGACCTGAACAACATGGTGGCGCAGTACCTTACCCAGCGCTATCCCGACTACAGCATCTACCAGGCCTACGACGGCTTCGAAGCGGGAAAGCTGATCGCCGAGCACAAGCCGTCGGTCATCATCCTCGATATCGATCTCCCGGGGGTGGACGGACACAAGCTCTGCCGGAGTATCAAAGAGGACAAGACCTTGACCTCGCCCATCGTTATTTCGATCTCCGGGCTCGATGACCCCGCCGAGCGGGAGCAGATGCTCAAGGACGGCGCCGACGAGTTTCTCTCCAAGCCCGTCGATCTCGACGTCTTGCCGGAGACCATCGAACGGCTGGTGACGAAGCGGCAAGAAGAACGGAAGTAATGGCCCGGAAGACGCCATTCGCCTGAGCCTTCGGGACTATCAAACGGCTTCTCAGTCGCTGAACTAGATCACTACATTAGACCTATGGACAACGCCACGTACGCCCGGGTTTACGGCCGGGTGCAGGGAGTTGGCTTTCGGTATCAGACCAGAATGCAGGCTCGGAGACTCGGGCTTGCGGGGTGGGTGCGGAACGCCATGGACGGAACGGTAGAAGTAATGTTCTCCGGCCCCAAGGATGCCCGGGAGCAGATGGTCGGTTGGCTCGAGCGCGGTCCCGCCGGAGCCCGGGTGCAGAAGGTCGACACGTCCGAGCAGCCGGTAAACGAGGAATACGAGAGCTTCGAGATCCGGGGGTAAAAAGGCCGGCAGCGGGGGGGCCCGCGCCGGCCTGTGGGGCCCGCTACGCCGTCTACCGCTTAATCGAGTAGAACGCTTCCCGACCGGCGTACTGAGCCGCCGACTCGAGCATATCTTCTATCCGCATAAGCTGGTTGTACTTCGCCAGCCGGTCCGACCGGGACATCGACCCGGTCTTGATCTGTCCGGTCTCCAGGGCCACTACCAGGTCCGCGATAAAGGTGTCCTCGGTCTCCCCGCTGCGGTGGCTTACGATCGCCGTGTACCCTGCTCGCTTGGCCATCTCGACGGCCTCGTAGGTTTCGGTCAAGGAGCCGATCTGGTTTACCTTTACCAGGATCGAGTTAGCGATGCCCTTTTCGATACCCGTTGACAGCCGCTTGGTGTTGGTAACGAAGAGGTCGTCCCCGACGAGCTGAACCGTGTCGCCGATCTTATCGGTGAGCATCTTCCAGCCGTCCCAGTCGTCCTCGGCCATACCGTCTTCGATGGAGATGATCGGATACTTCGCGGCCCAGTCGGCCCAGTAGCCGGCCATCTCTTCCGAGGAGAGCTCCCGGCCGTCGGACTTCTTAAAGACGTACTTCTTCTTTCCGGCGTCGTAGAACTCGCTCGAGGCGGGGTCGAGGGCGATCATCACCTGATCTCCCATCTTGTAGCCGGCCTTCTCGACCGCCTTCAGGATTACCTCGACGGCCTCCTCGTTAGACTTTAGGTTCGGCGCAAAGCCGCCTTCGTCGCCGACGTTGGTGCTGTAGCCGCCCTCTTTCAGGATGCCCTTGAGGTTGTGGAAGATCTCGGCGACCATGCGCACCGCTTCCCGGATGCTCTCGGCACCGACGGGCATGACCATGAACTCCTGGAAGTCCACCGAGTTGTCCGCGTGGGATCCACCGTTTAGGATGTTGGCCATCGGAACCGGCAGCACGTTGGAGTGGAAGGCGCCGAGGTACTTATAGAGGGGAAGGTCGAGGTGATCCGCCGCCGCTCGGGCCACGGCCATCGAAACGCCCAAGATGGCGTTGGCGCCGAGCTTGGCCTTGTTGTCGGTGCCGTCGAGGTCGATCATCGTGCGGTCCACCATTACTTGATCGAGGGCGTCGAGGCCTTCGATCTCGGTGCCGATGACGTTGTTTACGTTGTCTACCGCCTTCGAGACGCCCTTGCCCATAAACCGGGACTTATCGCCGTCTCGAAGCTCCACCGCTTCGTGTTCTCCCGTCGAGGCCCCCGACGGTACCGCCGCCCGTCCCATGGAACCGTCTTCGAGATATACATCGACTTCTACCGTCGGGTTTCCTCGGGAATCGAGGATCTCCCGCGCTTCTACATATTCTATGGTGCTCATGACGGCAGTATGAGGCGATGCCGAAGCCTGGTCAAGGTAGACGCCGCGCCCCGAGAGCACACCCGACGCCGTGCCCTTGACCTCCCCGGCGCCGCGGGCTAGCATCTCTCAGGATCCAGCAATGATACCCTTCGACCTGACGTCCGAGCTTCTCAACCAGATGATCCATGCGATGGAGGACCAAAACGCGGACTACTTCTTCGACGTTTCCGAAGGAAGCCTCCGGGACGCGGCGCAGGTAGCGGATCCCGAGGCCCCGGAGTTGGTACCGATTCCGGATTGGGAGCCCTCCGACGGGTTCGAGTTGATGGAGAGCTTTGTCGCGGGGTTGGCGAATCCCGAGTGGCAGGAACGCCTCCGGGGGGCCCTCGCCGGGGGACGGGGCGCCTTTAAGCGCTTTAAGGCCACCGCTAAGCAGAACCATCACGTTATGGCGGCCTGGCGGCGGCACAAGCGCCGGCGGATGCAGCGGCGGGTCTACGACTGGTACAACGATCTCCGGAATAGCTGGGGGCTCAACCCCTTGGAGCCGGAAGAGGGGAGCGAAGACCGGCAGGCCCTCCTCTTCGAGGACTTCTCCCTCCGGCGGACGAGCCTCGGTGGCTATCGAAAGGCCATCCGGGAGCTTCTCGGCGCGGCGCACCGGGAGCTCTACCGGAAGCTTCCCGCACCCTTGGCGGAGGCCCTCTACGAGGAGCCGCCGTGGCTCGCTCCCGGCGCAACCGGAGATCCGGCCCCGGAAACCAGCGAAGCTCCCGAGGGCATCGTCGCCTTGGACCCCGAAGAAGAGCTTGCCGGTGTGGTTTGGGGACGCCGGCGGGGGGCACTCCTGGAGCTTACCGAAGTGCTGGTGCGACCGATCTACCGGGGAATCGGGCTCGGGGGACTTCTCTTCGATCGATGGATGGACGATGCGATTGCCGACGGGGCCCACTACCTACTTATCCGCCGGGGCCTTGCCCACCCGGCGATCCGCGCCTTAGCGGCCGCCCGGGACTTCGAAGCCACCGAGGTGGGGTATCTCTATTCCCCCGAGGTATCGGGCTAGTCCGGGAGCTCGTAGCCTTTTCGCCCGGCGATCTCCCGGCGTAAGGTATCCGCCTTCCGGTGGAGCTCTTCGAGCTGATCCTCGATTTCCTGGGCAACAGCAGCCCGGTGATCCTCTTCGGGGCCGATCTTCTCCCGAGCTTCTCGACGAAAGTCGCGGGTGCTCAATACCGGGCTTACCTGCAACCGGACGACGTCTTCGGTCACTAGGTCCTTGGTCATGTCGCCGTCGGGGCTAATCCGCAAGACGTTTCCCGCGAGGCCTATCATCACCATGTAGTCAAAGGTCCGGACATACGAATAGACCGTTCGAAGAATTCGCTTCGTATCCGGCTCCCCGGGCCGATACCGGGTTCCCGCCGGAAAGACCAGAATGATGTGCCCCTCGTGCTTTAGCCGGATCATGTGGCGGGTAGCGTGATGGTTTATCTCCGCCGCCTTCTTGGCCTCGAGACTCTGCTCCTCCGGGTCGGTAACACGCTCCAAGGACCGGGCCGGGTAGATCACTATTCTCGTGTAGGCCTCGCTGAAGGCCCGGACGATGCGGCTGTCTTCGTTTAACTTCATCCCGGCGATCGACACGATCGAATCGGAGACCGCGATCCCCTCCTCACCCTCGTTCTTTAACAGGTAGTAGAGGCAGGGGATGTCGAAGTTGGAGAAGTGCTCCATGAGGATAAGGCACGATTTGCCCTGCTGGGTCAGGGCGAAAAGCTTGTCGAGATTGTCCATCCCTTCGATGCCGCTTCCCGGGAGAATCAGCTCCGATATAATGCTCTCGACGATACGCCGGTTGGTTAAGTTGCTCTCTTGAAAGACCGCATCCCGGGTGATGACGTCCGGTTGTCTGGAGTGCCGTATCAACTCCTGAGCGACCGATTCGTAGCGTTCACGGATGGGAACCATAGACCGGAAGCGTAGCGCGGGGATCGGTTAGTGTCAAATCTTAACCGCCGGCGCTTGAGCCGGAACCGGCGCAGCTGATAGGTTGTTTCATCGTCTGATGAAGATTCTAAAGATATCGGCCTATCTTACGATGGCCTTTCTGATAGCGGGCTGTTCCCTCTTCTCCTCGGATCCCCCCCTGGTGGTCTCCGTCGAAGAGGCGCCGGAAACCTACCATCCCCACCACGCACAGGCCCTCGGGGAGGCCTTCCTGGTGAAGAACCTCTACGAAACCCTGGTAACCCGGGGCGGGTGGACCGACACCCTCTCGCCGGCCCTGGCGGAAAGCTGGGCGGCGGACGAGGAGTTCCGGGTCTTTACCTTTACCCTTCGGGAGGACGCCCGGTGGAGCGACGGAAGCCCGGTTACCGCCGGCGACGTCCGGGAATCGTGGCTCGCCCTTCTGGACCCCGCCCTCGAGGCTCCGAACGCCTGGTACCCGAGCCGCTACATTGCCGGAGCCCTCGAGTACGCCGGCGGAGTCGGAACCGCCGCGGAGGTCAAGATAGCCGTCGTCGACGAGCGAACCCTCTCCGTCGGCCTCCGGGAGCCTCTGTCGGTTTTTCCGGCGCTCCTGAATCATCATTCCCTTGCCGTCCTCCCCCGGGAGGAGGGCGTCTTCGGCGGGCCCTACGTTCTCGATAGCTTCGACGCCGGGGTGGTGCGCCTCGAGCGCAACCGGCGCTACCACGCCGGAGGGGACTATAGCGTATCGCGGGTGACCGTCCTCTCCGACCCGGGAAGCCGGGAGGCCGACTGGACCCTCGGCGCCGGGACGGATGCCACCGGGCCCGGCGCAGTCCTGGTCCTGCCCCTTCCGTCCCTCGACTACCTTCTGTTCAACACCGCCTCGGAGCCCTTCCGGGACCCCCGCCTCCGCCGGGCCCTCAGCCTGGCGATAGACAACGAGGCGCTCGTCGGAGAGCTCTTCCCGGGCGCCGCGGCCGATCTCGGCCCCGAACCGGGTCCCGGCCCCGCGGTGCCGGCGGATAAGCCGACCGACAGGGCCCAAGCGCGGCGACTTTTGTCGGCCGCGGGGTACGGAGGCTCGGACGGGGCCCCGGCAACCGCGCTTTCGGTCGAGCTTCTAATCAACGACCGGGATGAGCACCGGCGCATGGCCGGGACGCTCGCCGAGCAATGGCGGGAGGTCCTGGGAATCGAGACCCGGATTGTAGAGGAAGAGTGGCCGACCTACCTGCGGCTCCGGGACGAGCGGTCCTTCGAAGTGGCCCGGGGGGGATGGCTCGGGTACTACCCCGACGACGCGGCGATCCTCGAGGCCTTTGCCTCCGGGGCTCCGGCCAACGACGGGGGCTACCGGAACGCACGGTTCGACGAGCACCTCGGGTCAAGCCGGCGGGTGCCCCCGGGGGAAGAGCGCCGTCGGCTCCTCGGAGAGGCACGGCGGATCCTTATCGAGGAAGACGCGGCGATCGTGCCTCTGTTCCATCGGCACGAGGTGGATCTGGTGGATACCGAGGCCTGGTCCGGGTGGGAGAATCCGCTGCGGGGTCGCTTTTCCCTGCGCTACCTGGTGCGGCGGTAGGGCGGGGGCCTGCTCGGGCGGCTACCACCGGCACCACCGGTAAACAGGCCGACGAGCGCCGCCCCGGCGATAAAGCCTCCGATGTGGGCGGCGTAGGCAACGCCCCCGGCCCGGCTGCCCGCGCGGAGGGCTCCGAAACCGCTAAGCAGAGGTAATCAGGGTGATGTAGACCGAAATGGGGGTCTCCCGGAGACCCGGAAGACGGTAGCGGCTCCCGGAGACCGGGTCTTCCACCACCTGGTCCTGGGTCACGGTGTCCCGCCCCGAGAGAATCTCCTCCGGGACGGTGGAGAAGGCGTAGGTAAACTCGGAGTGGTCAGACGATCGCTGTTGTCGTCGCCAATCGGGATTATCATCTTCGAGTCAGAAGTCTACCGAAATTCGCGAATAGCGAGAACGCCGTTCGCCGTACATAAACTCCGGGTTCCCCGGGTCGAGGACCCGTTTCCCTTCGACGAGAAAATAGTAACCGTAGTTCCCCGGTGGCAGGGCAAGATCGATACGATACTCGCCTCCGGCGTAGTCGAGAAGGTGAACGAAAGGGTCGAAGCCGCTAAAGCTCCCTACCAGCCGGACGTCGAGCTCTTCAAAGGGCTTGTCGAACCGGAAGCTGCTTCCACCGACGCCGGCAAGAAAGCGACCCTGGACATCGCTCCGCCGCAGAACGAACCGCGCCCGCCCATTCTCGAGGCGGGGTCCTCCGGCGCGGTATCCGGGACGCGCCTCCGGAGGCACCGAAAACGACGAAAGCACCCCCCCGGCCTCCGAAAGCGTATTCGGGTTTGTCGGGTCCGGCGTCCAGACTCCGTCGACGATCAGGCGGTAGGCGACCTGGTCCACGTCCGAAGGTACCTCGTAGATCAGGGCGAAGAGCCCGGCGTCGGTCCGGGAAAAGACGTGGAGCTCTCCGTAGTCTTCGTGGCGGAAGGCCGCCGCGACGTACCGCGGGGGAATTCCCCCGGCCTCGGCGTAGGTAAAGACCAGATACCCTTCGACGATCCGGGGAGGCTCCGGCGCCTCGAGGGCCCGGGCGAAGAGGACCGCCTGGTAACGGTCCTGTTCACTGGACCATATTTGAGAAAGTGATAGAATTAGCAGTAGGATCAGGACAGGTAGACGCCGCGCCATATGCTATATTCAGGGTCGACAAAAAATGACCCATCGTTTACTCCAAAGATTACAATCTCGCGTCCGGCGCCGACAATAGAGTAGGAATGCCCAGCCGAAACGACCTCGACCTATTCAACAAGACACTTATCGGCCTCGGAAACGAGCCCTCCGTCACCGTCAGGTGGGGGGAGGAAGTCGAAGCGGTGCCCAGCACCCCCGAGGCGGCCGCGCCGGAGCAGGACTCCGAAGCCGAGTTCGAGGCCGAGCCGGAGCAACCGGAAATCGACATGGGATTCGGAGACCTCGGCGCCGACTTCGAGACATCCGAGACCGATTTCGAGATTCCGGAGCCGGAGGCCGGCGCCGAAGCCGATTTCGACTTCGAGATCCCGGAAGACGTCGGTGAGGACGCCGACGAATTCGACCTCGGCGCCGCGTTCGAGACGCCACAGACCGAGGACGTCGCCGACTTCGAGGTGCCGGCAACCGATACCGACGCCGACTTCGGCTTCGGCGACGTGGCCGAAGCGGACGAGGACACCCCCGGCACCGATGATATCGACGAGTTCGACCTTGGCGCCTTCGCCGAGGCGGGTTTCGAGACCGAAGAAGGCTTGGAAACCGAGGAGCCCCTGGAAGAGGTCGCCGAAGAGGCCGAAGAGATTACCGCTCCCGAAGCCGATTTCGGGGCCCCGGAAGACGAATTCGGCGTCCCCGAAGAGCTCACGGAAGAGTTTGACGAAACCCCGCCCGAAGAGGGGCTTGAAGAGGGCCCCGAAGAAGGCTTCGGCGGGCTGCCGGACTTCGACCAGGTGGAAGACCTCGGAGATCTCGATGACTTCGGAGATGTCGCCGAGGAGACCTCCAGCATCGCCCCAGAGGCGGGCTTCGAGGACGAAGGCTTCGAGATTACCGACGAAGAGGGAGGGGCGGAAGCCCCCGCGGGAGACGACTTCTCCTTCGGCGGTGGCTTCGACATGGAGGACGAGGAGGAGCTCGGAGAGGACGTCTCGGCGGACATCGGCGATATCGACGAGTTCAGCTTGGGCGATTTTGGGGCGGAGTTCGGCGTCGCCGACGAAGAAGACCTCGCCGAAGAGGCCGGAGACGACGAGGACCTAAACCCCGCCCTCGACGTGTCCGGAGCGCCGCCGGTGCCGGTGGACGCCGGGCAGCCGGGGGTCGCCCTCTCGGACAACGAGTTCGAGGCGGTCAAACAGACCCTCGCGGGGCTCCCCCTCAACGTCAAAATGGCGGTGGAGCAAGTCTTCGCCGAGGAGAAGGCCGACCCCGAGGAGAGCCAGGGCCTCCTGCGGCAGCTCGTCCGGGAGGAATCGGCCCGGGCCATCGCGACCACGGCGGGGCGGATTCTCGGCAAGACCATCCGGGTGCCCCGGAGCTACGAGAAACGCACCGGCGACGCCTTCGAGCGGCAGCGCCGGACCCTTGGGTATCAGATTCGTACCACGGTCCTCCCGGTTCTCAAGGTTATCGTCGTGGTCGCGGCGGTCGTCGGCGCCTTGAGCTACGCCGGCTACCGGTTTGTCTATCAGCCCCTCCGGGCCCGGGGCCTCTACGAGCAGGGCCTCGCAGCCATCGACGCCGAGCAGTACGACGTCGGAAACCAACGCTTCGACGCCGCGGTAGAGCTCCGGCCCGTCAAAGACCGCTATTTGCAGTACGCAGACCGCTTCGTCGCCGAGCGGCAATTCGACTTAGCGACCCAGAAGTACGAGCAGCTCTTGCGTCAGTTCGGCTTCGACAAGGAGGGCGTCCTCGCCTATGCCGACTACCGCTCCCGGGTTCTCGGGGATTACCCCGGAGCCGACGAGCTCTTGCGCCTCTATCTTTACGGAAGGGACCCCGGCCCGGCGCCGGCAATAGACGGAGAGCCCTTCGACTACGATGCCCGGCTCCTCCGGGGGGACAATTTTATGCGCTGGGACGCGAACCTGTCCCCGGAGCGTCGCCTCGAGCCGGTCGACACCGGCCCCAACACGCCGGAGGCGCCTCCGATCGAGAGCGCCCGGAATCAGTACGCCCAGCTTATCGAGGAGTTCGGCCAGACCGATCCCCTCCTTACCCGGATGCTGCGCTACTTTGTTCGTACCGGGAACGCCGTCCAGGCGGACCGCATAAAGGACGCCATCCTCGCGGATCCCGACTTCGAGGTCGACCCACAGACCCTCGCCGACCTCGCCGGTTTTCTGGTGGATAGAAGAGAGCTGAACGACGTGGTTCCCATCCTCCGGCGGGCCCAGCAGTTGGAAGCGGAGTGGATCGAGGCCGGGGGCGAGACGGCGTTCCCGGGCATCTACTATCAGCTTGCCCGGTACTACCGCATTCTCGAGGAGCCGGTGTCCGAGGACCGGGCCCTCGCGGCGGCCCGGTGGATCCTCGAGAACCAGCCCCGGACCGACCGGCGGCAGACGGCGATGTATGTCGACACGATGATCCGCATCGGGGAGAACCACTACGAAGACGGCGAGTTCTTAAACGCCGAAGTCGCCTACGAGGCCGCGCAAGAGGCCTACGAAGACGCCCGGGCCCTGCAGATTCTCCGCCCGGAGCCGGTCCACGGCCGGCTCTACGCCCGCCGGGGGGACGTTGCCTACTACGTAAGCCGGGAATTCGACCGGGCAGGGGAGCTCTACGCCGTAGCGGAAGCCAACGGCTACGAAAACGCGGACCTCGACTACAAGCAGGGAAACATTCTCTACCGCAGGGAGAGCTACACCGAGGCCCTCGAGCAGTTCTTCGACGCCGCCGGGCGCTACACCGACAACGAAAACCTTCTCTACGCGACGGCGAACGCTCTCTACTACCAGCGCAGCTACTACGCCGCCCAGGGCTACTACGTCGACCTTATCAACCAGCTCGAGTCCCGCCGGAGCCGCATCCGGGCGCTCTTGGTGGACGAGGACCCGGAGCACCGGTCGCTTATCGAATCGATGATTCGGAGTTACAACAACCTCGGGGTAACGCTTGTTCGCATCGGGGAGCGGGAATCGGCGGAGGAGAAGACCGCCGAAGGGCTTTCCTACCTGACGGCGTCGAGCGAGTTGACGGTAAACTACCGCCGGAGCCCGGAAACCGGCGCCCGGCCGGAGAGCGTCAATCTGGCCTACTTAAACCAGCGGCAGCACCTCTACCCCCGGCAAGGCTTCGATTTTTCGATCTACAACACGCTTCCGGCGGATCTCGAGGACCTTTGGGATTAGACGACGGCGGGCTCTCCTACCGGGACATCGTGCATCCACCCGAAGCGGTCCTCGATGTTTCCGTACTGGATGCCTTTGAGGGTGTCCCGGAGCTGCTTCGTTAGGTCGCCAATTTCTCCATTATTAAAGACGGTGGTCCGCCCCTTGTGGGTAAGGGATTCCAAATAGGCCACCCCGGCGGCGGTGCCGGTTACAAAGCACTCGGCTCCCTCGTCCAAGGCCTCGTCGATGGTAATCGGGCGCTCTTCCACCGGAACGCCGAGGTCCCGGGCGAGCTCGATAACGCTCCTTCGGTTTATCCCGGGAAGAATGCGGTCTCCGAGCTCCGGGGTGACGAGCACACCACTCTTTAGATAGAAGAAGATGTTGCAGGAGGAGCCCTCCTCTATGTAGCGCTGCTCCTTCGCGTCCAAGAACACGGCCTCCATGTAGCCTTCCCCCTGGACCCTAAATTTCTCCAAAGTCGGAATTACGTAGTTGGAGTCGCACTTTATCCAGCCGGTTCCCCCGGTAGTGGCCCGGACCTTGTCGGTGGTTATCGCCTTGCTCCGGGAATCGGGGTCGAAGTAGGAGCCCACCTCGGTCGCCACGATTATCACCCAGGGCTTCCGGCTTAAATTCAACCCGATGCCCGGCTCGGAATAGGAGAAGGGGCGTAGGTAGACCGCCTTTCCGGTCATAAAGCCGGTGTCCTTCCAAGAGGGGTCGTAGGCGGGGTAGAAGCCGATTACGTAGTTCCGCCGGACCAGCTCGATACTAGCGTCGACGAAGGTATCCACCGGAAAGGCCGGCATCTGCAAGCCGGCCATCGAGACGTTCATCCGCTTGCCGTTTTCGTCGGGGCGGAAAATTTTCAGGGCGCCGTCGGGCTGGGGAAATGCCTTGAGCCCCTCGAAACAGCCCATGCCGTACTGCGTGGTGTAATTAACCAGGGGCAGCTCGGCAAAGGAGTTGCGCTTTGCCTCCAGGGCCCGGCGCTCCTCTTCCGGGAGTGCCTGCTCCTCCGTGGGGGAGAGGTGGGGCTTCTCGACGTGCTCCTCTCGCCAAGAGCCGTCCTCCTGGTATTGGGCCTTGTAGACCCAGGGGTAAACTGAAAGGGTAAAAGAGCTGGCCATAGAACGCCTCCGGAATATCGAGCCTTGGATTGGAGCAGTTTCCCAGTGTAGTCCCACCCCCTTTTGGCCGTCAAGGACGGAATGCGTTACAATAGGCGGGCAATGGTAGATAACGTCCTGATTATGGCCGGTGGTTCCGGGACCCGTTTGTGGCCCGCCTCGACCCAAGCACGGCCGAAGCAGTTTCTCGATTTAGGTATCGGCAGATCTCTCCTCGCGGCGACCCTCGAGCGGGCCTACGCCACGGGGGCCAAGAACCAGATAGCCGTCATCACCCACGCCTCCCAGGTTCCCGCGGTGGAACACGAGCTTGCCGAGCTCGGTTACGAGGACGCCTTGATAATAGCCGAGCCGATCGGCCGGAATACGGCGCCGGCGATCGCTTGCGGGCTCTGGACCTTCGACGTCCCCGGGGGCGCCGCCGACCAAACCACCCTCGTTTTGGCCGCCGACCACCTGATAACACCCACAGAGGCCTTCACGGAAGATGTAGAAAAGGCGGATCTCCTTGCCAGAGAAGGGTTTATGGTAACCTTCGGTATCCCCCCGACCCGTCCCGAGACGGGGTACGGCTACATCGAAGAAGGTGATGCCCAGGGTCCCGGGAACCTGGTGGCCTCCTTCCGGGAGAAACCGGACGAGGCGACGGCGGAGCACTACCTAGAGGCCGGGGGCTACCTCTGGAACTCGGGCATGTTCGTCTTCCA